>CAITZN010000354.1 GCA_903896915.1 uncultured bacterium | reverse complement strand
TATCTTACCCTTTTGGGCGTCACCCGCGCTGAAATCAGCGAAGCCTATAAATCCATCATCGCCAGCCTGTATTCAGCGAGGTCCCTTTCCTATCGTAGTTCCAAAGGCGTCTATGATGAAGACTTGGCCATGGCCGTGGCCTGCCTCAAAATGGTTGACTCCCTGGCCAGCGGTGTTCTCTACACCCGGCACCCCTATGACATCACCAACGAACATATCCTCATCAACGCAGTCTGGGGCCTCGGACCGTATGCAGTTGACGGGGTGGTCTGCCCGGATGCCTATACCGTCTCCAAGAACGAACAGCTTTTGTTGCTTGAGAAAAATATCTCCATAAAACAAGTCCAACTGGTTCTCAACACTACAGGAGGTGTTGAGGAAATCCCGGTTCCATTGGAACAACAAGCTGCGGCCTGTCTCACTGATGAGCAGATCAAGGACTTAGCCGGCTACGGGGCCGCCTTGGAGGGGCATTACAAATGTCCGCAGGATGTTGAGTGGGCCCTCGCTCCGGACGGGACGCTCATGATCCTGCAATCACGGCCCCTGAAAATTCAGAACCCGAAAGACTTTGGCCTCCTTAAGGCCGAGCCACTGGCTGGCTATAGACTCATAATTGATGGCAGCGAGATCGCCTCGCAAGGAGTTGGAACAGGACCTGTCTTTCATGTCCATACCGAAGCTGATCTTGTCAACTTTCCTCAAGGCGGAATCCTGATCGCTCGTCATTCTTCTCCCGAATATGTGGTTGTTATGAGGAACTGCAGCGCCATCATTGTCGAAGCGGGAAGCGTAAGCGGCCACATGGCAGCTCTTGCCCGTGAATTCAGCGTCCCGACCATCATCAGCTACCAGCCGATCATGAACCTGATTCCACAAGGTATGGAAGTCACTGTGGACGCCTATACCGGCAGGGTCTATGAAGGAGTGGTCTCCGAGCTCCTTGTTGCCATAAAAAAAGATAACGCCCACATGAAAGGGACCCCTGTCTACGAACAATTGCAGCGCATTGCCAAACACGTCGTTCCACTGAACCTTGTTAATCCCGAGGCACCCGAGTTCACCCCTGCAGGCTGCAAGACCCTGCACGACCTCGCCCGGTTCTGCCACGAATTCTCCTACAAGGAGATGTTTCAGATCAGCGATCTGGCCTCAAAATTTCATGGGTGGTCGATCAAGCTTGATGCGGCCCTACCTATGGACATCCACCTGATCGATTTAGGTAATGGCATCAAGGAAGACGCCGCGGCGAGAAATACCGTCAAGGTCGAGCAGATTGCCTCTGCCCCATTCCTTTCTTTGTTGCAAGGTATGCTGAACAAGGAAGTCCATGGCTTAGACCCGAGACCGGTCAATTTTTCAGGTCTTTTTTCGGTCATGAAGGAGCAGTCCTTTTCCCCTGGCCATGTGGGCGAACGCTTTGGTGACCGGAGCTATGCCATCATTGCCGACAAGTATCTTAATTTCAGCTCGCGAGTAGGATATCATTATAGCGTCATTGATGCGTATTGCGGCGAGACCATAAACAAAAACTATATAACCTTCACCTTCAAAGGTGGTGCCGCTGACTCCACCCGGAAAAACCGAAGGGTCAGGGCCATTTCACTCATCCTTGACCAGGAAGGGTTCAAGGTCAATGTCAAGGGCGACAAGGTGGACGCACGACTCAAGAAGTACCCCAAATCCTATATTGAAAGCAGGATGGACATCCTCGGTCGTCTGCTGATTTTCACGCGTCAGCTGGATATGCTTATGACCACCGAAAAAAGTGTAGAATGGGCCGCGGAAAACTTTGTAGCCGGCAATTATAAACTCTCAACACCACCAAACACGGATATTTGACCATTAAGACAACAAGCGGCCATGAGCGATTACGTTCCTTACAGCCACATGTCCTCACTGTGAGTGTAACAAATCGCCAACTCATCAGCATCTCGATTTTCAACATTAAACCATGTGAAATCGGATACATAATATCATAAAATAACAAGAGAAAATCATGCAAAACCTCATTCTTCTCATCATTATTATCTGTTCCATAATCATCGGTCTAGCGATCGGGATTCGATTAAAAAACAAAAAAAAATAATCTTACGACGGCTTTAGCCGGGTACATTCCTCGGATCAAGAAGGTGAGGTTTGTCATGCACGATCATGGCTTGAAACTACTGGTCAAATTTCTGAACTACCGATAAATATTTACAAAAACGATATGTTATTGTGACATGACCAAAAACTATACCCTTTATAAAAAACTCCTTTCCGCAGCCTTCTTTGCCAGCGGCATTATTCCCATCATAATCATTGCTACGGGTTCAATCTATAATTTCAAACAACTCTCGATCAATGACATCGAAGTAACGGCTCGGCAGGTGGTAGAGCACCGCAATGATGTGATCAACACCTTTCTCCAGAGTCAGGTCCACTTCCTATCAACCTTGATTAATCTCTATCCGCTTGATTATCTCAAAAAGAAGGACAATCTTAACTCCCTGTTTGTAGCTATCAACAAGGAAGGGCAAGAGCGGGAAATCGTCGATCTGCAGTTGCTCGATACTGAAGGAAAACAATTGGCCTATGTTGGTCCGTATCAAGACAGGGTGCAGGGCAAAGAGTACAAGGATGTGCCATGGTTTAACGAGGTCCTGGTCCGCGGCGTCTATGTGAGTGATGTTTTCAGCGGTTTCCGCAATTATCCCCATTTTGTCATTGCCCTCACCGATCCGCTGAAAACCTATGTGATGAGGACGACCATCAATTCCTATATTTTTAATTCTCTCCTCAGCAGTGCTCAAATCGGATCAAATGGTGATGCCTTCATTCTGAACTCCAACGGAGAATTTCAAACGCCAAGCCTGCAAAAGACCCCAAAGTTGAGCGAGATGGAAATCAGGATG
>CAITZN010000353.1 GCA_903896915.1 uncultured bacterium | reverse complement strand
TGGCTACGGCTTGTTTACCGGCGGTTTCGGCCTTCATTACGGGGCGGAGCTGATCGGTGCCTCGGTGATTCCGATCTCTGCAGGCAACACCAAGCGGCAGATCCAGATTATGCAGGATTTCAAAACCACGGCCTTGGTCTGCACCCCTTCCTATGCCCTGGTCCTTGCCGATGCCATGATGGAGATGGGCATCAACACCAACGGGCTGTCCTTGCGCTACGGGCTGTTCGGCGGTGAGCCCTGGTCTGAGGCCATGCGCCAGGAAATCCACCAAAAACTCGGGATTATCGCCACCGACAACTATGGCCTGTCCGAAGTTATGGGGCCAGGGGTTTCCGGCGAATGCCAGGAATGCAACGGTCTCCATATCAATGAAGATCATTTCCTCCTTGAGATCCTGGACCCTGCGACCCTGGAACCGGTTGCAGAGGGGGAGATAGGCGAACTGGTGATAACCACCCTGACCAAGGAGGCATTCCCCATGATCCGCTACCGAACCAGGGATCTGACCCGGTTCATCACCGAACCCTGCCCCTGCGGTCGCACCTTGAAGCGAATGCAGCGGGTGATGGGACGTACGGATGACATGCTGATCATCAAGGGCGTTAATGTCTTTCCTATTCAGATTGAGCACGTGCTGTTTGAAGTGGAGGGGGTAGAACCGCACTATCAGATCATTGTGGAACGGGAAAACCATGCTGATAAGATAACGGTGTTGGTGGAGGTGATGGAATCGATCTTTTTTGATGAAATGAAAAAACAGCGGATGATGGTCGAACATATTAAAAACCGTCTCGCCGCCGAGCTGGGCGTCAGCGTCGATGTCAAGCTGGTGGAAGAAAAATCACTGGAACGGTCGATGGGCAAGGCGAAACGGGTTATCGACAGAAGGAAACTGTAAAAACCGGCATTGATCACGAAATTTATGGACACAAAATGCGGAAGGGTGATTAAGTTAAAAAGCAGTCGTCTGAATAGAAGCTGCCTTTCTCTACGTGGTGGCGGGATGACCCGAGAATGAACGGGTGCAACGGTCGATACCAAACCCGCACAAAAAACAGTGTGCTCTGACTTGCGATCCTGAAGAGGTCGATGAAGATACAATCTTTGTCGCTCCGTGGTCGCTTTACCTGTTACCTCAAGTACCTAAAACTGAAGGAGAATTGTATGAAATTGTATGTGCCTTGCTTGCTTGTCCTTCTGCTCACCGCGGGACCGGCCTTTGCTGCTGACAAGCCCGCAGAGTTGAAAACGGATGAGCAGAAATTGAGTTATGCCATGGGCCTCGATCTAGGTGAATACTTCAAGAGCCTTGAAGATAAATTTGACCTGGGTGTGCTGCAGCAAGGCATCAATGATGGTTATAATGGCAATAAACCGTTACTCACCGCAGAAGAGGCGGCCGCCATTCAACAGACATTCGCCAAGCGCCAGCAAGAGAAACAGCTGCAGAAAACCGTGGCCATGGTCCAGAAAAACCGGAAGGCCGCTGAAGAATTCCTGAAGGCGAATAAGGGAAAGGAAGGTGTGGTTGAAACCAAATCAGGCCTGCAGTACAAAATAGTAACCAAGGGCAAGGGAGCCAAGCCGGCACCGACAGATACCGTCAAGGTGCAGTACAAAGGCTCGTTGCTTGATGGCAAGGAATTCGACAGTTCGTATAAACGCAACGAACCCGCTGTTTTCCAGGTGAACCAGGTTATCGCCGGCTGGCAGGAAGCCATGCCGCTCATGGAGGTCGGAGCGACCTATGAGTTGTATATTCCGGCGGACCTCGCCTATGGTGATCGAGGCGCACCTCCTGTTATCGAGCCGGGTTCCATGCTGATTTTCCAGGTGGAACTGCTTGAAATTCAGCCGCCACCCAAGGACAAGGGAAAAGAGAAGAAAAAGTAACCCCACACCCCTTGGTCCGACTGGTTACACCGCTTAATTCTGGATGGGTGCTTTATTGTTCAACAGAGATCCGGGATAATTATCGATTCGTTGGTGTAGTTAAGGAGGTGTAGATATGGGCAAGGATAAGAAAAAGAAAGTCAAGGACAAGTGCTGCGAAGGCTACCTCAAGAAAGGCAAAAGGTGCAGTGACTGTCCTGATAAGGAAAAGGATAAATCGAAAAAAAAAGAAAAGGATAAAAAGAAAGAAAAGAAAAAAGATAAGAAGAAGTAATCCTCTATTTTCTTGGAGTTTTTAAAGCCGGATGTTGCGCTGCGACGTCCGGCTTTTTTTATGTGAGCTCGGCGGTTTACCGGAAAGGAGTCTCTCCCCGCAGGGTTGCTCGCAGCCCTGCGAGAAGAACGAATCGTCCCAATGGTATAATCCGACAGGGAAAACTGGCGACAAAAAGAGGATTGTCGCAGAGGCCGCCGGAAAGATACAGTTCTTCCGGTTCATTGGCAAAGCGATGGGCATTGAGGGCAATGCCCCGGACGAATTTGGCCACCGCCTCAGTCTCGGAAGCTCCAGAGATTACCGCATCAAAGATATGGCTCATACCGAGTACGCCACAGGTGATGGAAAAACCGGTTGCGGGAACGGGGATGGTTGCATAGTCGAGTTGGTAGTAGGCAGAGAGGAGTTCGATAGTAAAGCCCATTGAGGCGCCGCATTCAGCATTCCAGCCCATGTCCACCACTTTACCCTCGTGAAAGCGGACAAATTTAATGTCGCGGCTGCCACAATCAAGGAGAACGAAATCCGGTCGGTTGACCAGTTGCTGTCCCCCTCGAGCCAGAGCGGTCAATTCATTGATGCTTTTTCTACTTCTACGGGTGGCATTGTGCCCGGTCGCCAGATCCGCGCAGAACGAGCGATCAAGCTCACGGGTGGCGACAATCCGGGCGGGACTGCCGTCTTCTGTCTCGATAATTTTGCAGTATGAGGTGCCGAAGTCGGCCAACAGCATCAGTCGCCCCCTCGGTTGCCTGGTTCAAGGCCGGAAAGCTCAAGAAAAGCCTCGATTTTTGCGCGGGTTGAACTGCCCGCGCTCACATCACAGTCGATGGCGATGCCTCTGGGATGCTTGGCCGCCAGATGTTTGGCGAGTGCTGCTTTGGCGCAGAAAGATTGCGAGAAAAAAACGGTGGGAATGTTTGGGTCGAAAGCACGCTCCAGGTCGAAATTAGCGGGAGTCTTATTCTCCATGCATCTAGTCCAGCCGAAGATATGGGTCGTATCAGGAAAGAGAGACAGCAAAGAAAAATCCCTGGGCGGAACCCCCCAGAAACCACACTCGGGTTCACAACGGGCCAGCACCGGATAGGGTTGCACAGATTGCACCCCCTTGGTGATCCTCCTGAATTTTTCCAAGAGAGGTATCCGGCTGATGCACAGCGGATAACCGAAGGCATGGACATCCTGGTTGCGAGTGCGGATGACCGGCACTCTCAGCATGTCATCCAGCACCTCGGCGGTGTGCAGGGCACAGTCGCATTTTCCAGGACCAACATCGATATAGACTCGATCCAGAGCCAGATGCATGCAGTTGAGAACCACGGTGCGCAGAATGGCGCAATAGACCCGGGGGATACGGGAGGCGCTCTGGTCTAAGGATGCCTGGACCTGCGGTTCATCGAGATCGATAAGGATATCGCCCTCTCGGGTGATTGCCTCAATAATTGCAAGGGGTGGAACGCCGACGATGCCTATCCGCTGATGCACTACGTGTCCTCACGCACCAGCAACAGCACACCGAAGCATCCTACCACCAGATGGATAGAGAGCGCTGCTGTCAGGGGATGCAGATAACTCGCCTTGGCCAGGGATTGCAGCGTGGTATAGGCTCCCCAGCAGACAAAAGCCATGCCGCAGCTGACCGGTATGGCCAGAGATAAATCCCGCCCCCATTTCCTGTACACCAGCAGGAGCATCGGTAAACCCAGGAGCAGCAGGGGCAGACCGAGGAATGTATAGGATATCCTGCCATAAAAATCGGCCCAGGCCTTGTTGCGTTCTTCCATTGATTTTGTATGTTTGGTTTCGGTGTAGAGGTCGAGCAGCGAAAGCTCCATGGTGCGATAGGCTGGGACGAAAAAATCACTGGGCGCTTCGGGAAAAGTAAAATTTTTCTCTTTGAACACCTGCTGCGCAAATCTGGTGGTGCCGGCAGCTTCCTGTATCTGCCCATCATGCAAGGTCCAGACACCTTTGTTCCAATCGGTCGATTGCGCGGCAATCAATTTGCTCAGTCTGAATTCTTTGTTCCAGCCTGTATAGGAGAAAAAATTGAAGGAGCTCTTGTGAGGATCAGGTCGGGCGAAGGAATAGAACCCCTCCTGGCCACGATAGTAGTACCGACCGTTGCGGTAAATCCCCAGTGGCACCTTGCCCTTCACCTCTTGGTGCCAGATCTGGTTGGTGGCCGCTATGGTCTTAGGCAGCACCAGTTGTGCCATAGCGAGAAACAACAGAATGCAGACCACCGCCGCTCCGATAATGGGGGTGGTAATTTTCCTTAAAGGGATGCCGCACGCTTTGAGTGCGATAAGTTCATTGCTGTGATTGAGCACACCCAGAGTGACAACACCGGCCAACAGGATGCAGACCGGGCTCATCATGTCGACAATAAAGGGGATATTGAACAAAAAGAATTGAACGATCAGACCGATTGATTTACCTTTTTCGAAAAAACTATCGATCTTTTCGAAGAAATCGATCAGCAGGTAAATGCTGATAAAACTGGCCATGATCATCCCGAGATTGCGGATGAAGGTATAAAGAATATAGCGGTAAAGAAGTATCACTGGGGTTTGTCGTCAATGCATGGATAGATAGGGTTTGCTCCGGCAGTGTTGGTCGGACAAGCTCGGCATGCCGGTTTTTAACACCTGAAGAATGCGGTAGTTTCTTTCAAAATGTAGTAATCCCTGTGCTTGTTTCAGTCAAGGACTACCGTCGCTCTTAAGCGTTCACTGTGAACCACTCCCCTCAGTCCAGTTCACACCTCATCTTGCCACTTATCTCCGCTGGAGAGGCCTCTACGCTCTCTATTCCAGGCGGAATCATCCGGCAAGAGGACACTTGCTATTTTTTCTTCCTCTGTGGTAATGTGTTTTTTCTGCTGATTCTTGATTTTGTAATCTGATCCAGACAATGCAGAGAAATTTCTTACCTGAAGCATCTATTCTCCAAATGCTTGGTGTCCCGAGTCGAGACTGTCGTTCCGGAAAGGCATTGAACAGATTGCCGTTCGATTTCGGCGGATAAGATCCCTTATCACTGCGTTCGCTTCAAAGACAGCAGTGCTTTTTCATCCCCTTTGTCTATGCAAAAACGACTTGAGAAAATTGCTGACAACAACATAACGCGCAGCCCCAGTAAAAATTCCGCATTGGCCCGGCTTAATGGTTTGTGGGCCATCTTCGAGCGGAGCGATACCGTGCTGATCGTCATCAGTGCCGATCCGGATGCGATTGCTTCAGCCATGGCCCTCAAACGTCTTCTCAGCTACCGGGTGCAGAGCGTCGCCATCGGATATCCCAATGAAATCAGGCGGCTCAACAACATGACGATGGTCGAGCGCCTGAAAATACCTATTGAACGGCTCCACACTCTGCCGGTGAAGGAGTACACCAAAAAAATACTTCTCGATTCTCAACCCAATCACCTGGCTTGTTTCGAAAAGATGACCTTCAATGCTATTATCGATCATCACCCGGTCACCACTGGCTGGGATGCGGCCTTCATTGATATCCGTCCTGAATACGGAGCTGTGGCCTCTATCATGGTGGAATACCTTCGGGCCGCCGGCATAAAACCGTCTGTTGCCCTGGCCACCGCCCTGTTCTACGGCATTAAGGTGGATACCCATAATTTCCAGAAACAGAACATGCAGGTTGCCGACAGCATCTGTTTCCGGTACCTGTTCAATATTGCCAACCTCAATCTGGTGCGCAAATTCGAGCTTACCGAGTTGCGCCGCTCAGAACTTCGCTATTTCCGTATCGCCTTGAACGAACTCAAGACAACGAATCGACGAGCCTACGTGCACCTTGGCAAAGTGAGCACACCCGATATCCTGGTCATCATCGCTGATTTCTACAATCGAGTTGAAGGGTTCGACTGGGTCATTGTTTCCGGCATCCACGGGGATAAACTGGTGGTCATCTTCCGCTGCGATGGTTACCGGAAAAATGCCGGAAAACTTGCCAAAAGCACCTTCGGAGGCTTCGGCCCCGCAGGCGGCCACAAAGAAGCGGCGCGAGCGGAATCACCTTTAAAGAACCTGCCGCTACGTGAAAATCAAGAATTCACCACCAAAACCCTTATCCGGCTTGTCACCCAACATATCAAAGCACAAACCTCTCCCGCCAAAAAAATTGTGCCGGTACCCCGGACCCCCTGATTCACCTGGTTCTGCGAGAAATTGCTTGCGCCATTAGGAGGTTATGCAATAGTATGATTGCAAATCTTGCTTCTATCGTTGGCGTCCTGCGGCGAGACATTCTTTTCTGAAAAGGACGCCGGTAATCCATCTGCACGGTGTTCTATGCATAGACCCTCGACTTTGGCGATGATTCTGGCAGGCGGCCGTGTAGATGAACTGGGTGTCCTCACCCACTACAGGCCGAAATCTGCGGTCCCCTTCGGCGGTTTTGCCCGAGTCATCGACTTTCCCCTTTCTAATCTTCTCCACTCCGGCATAGAACGCATTGCCATCCTCAGCCAATACCGCTCCTACTCTCTGATCAACCACATCGGCACAGGCGCTGCCTGGGATATGATCGGCCGGAACCGGGGCATTTCC
>CAITZN010000352.1 GCA_903896915.1 uncultured bacterium | reverse complement strand
CTGTTGCGCTGGTTCCGCCAACAGATCCATGCCCCGGACAGTAACGCCGCCGACCAGCTGATCCGCCTCGAAAACGACGAGCAATTGATTCGGATCGTGACCATCCACCGAGCTAAGGGGCTGGAGTTTCCCGTGGTCTTCCTCCCCTTCCTTTGGGCAACCCGCTCGCTGCCTGAGGGTCAGCCTCTGAGCTTTCATCACCGTCAGAGTCTGCAATTGACCATTGATCTGGGAACCGGCGCGGAGGAACACCGCAACTGGGCCGAGGAGGAACAGCTGGCCGAGGAGTTGCGTCTGCTTTATGTGGCAGTAACCCGGGCAAAATGCTGTTGCCTGTTCTGCTGGGGCCGGGTGAAGGGGTTTGAGCGGTCCGGACTGGCCCATCTGCTCCACCAAGGCCAATCTCTTGCAACCGATGCGGAGCTGCTGCGCGACCTTGAGCGCCTCAATGCGGAGGCAACAGTGCTCGCCATCAAACCTTTTCCCGAAGCGTTCAACACTCACCTCTTGCTTGTCGCCGACGAAAGCCCCGCCCTTCACCCGCAAGTCTTTCAAGGGCGGATCAACCCAGGATGGTCGATGATCAGCTATTCCCGGCTGACCGCCGGTACCGAAAGTCTCCCGGATCAGGAAAGGGACGAACAGGATCCGCTCCTGCCGATGGCACCTGAGGACTTCACCAGCATCTTCACCTTTCCCCGCGGACCGGCTGCCGGAACCTGCCTGCATACCCTGCTTGAAAGGCTGGATTTCAATCGGTCAGCTCTGGAGCAGCAGACCCTGGTGGGCGAGGTCTTGGAACAGGGCGGGATCGACCTTCGCTGGCTCCCCGCCACTGCCCGTTGGCTCGATAATCTGCTGGGGGTCGAGTTGCCCGGTAGTTGCCGCTTGGGAGGGCTTGCTCAAGGCGATCGGATTAATGAGCTCAGCTTTCTCTTTTCCCTGGAACAGGTCAACATCCGGCGCTTAAACACCCTCCTTGAGACAGCGGGCCTGCGGTCCCTGGTCACAATCGGTAGCGTTTTGCAGGGTTTGATGAAGGGGTTCATCGATTTGGTTTTTCGCTATCAGGGCCGCTTCTACCTTGTGGACTATAAATCCAACCACCTCGGGCCGAACCTCAGCCACTACGGCCCGGAGGCCTTAGGCGAGTGCATGGACAGTCACCAGTATCATCTCCAGGCCCTTATCTATACCCTGGCCTTGCACCGTTTTCTTCAGAGTCGTATTGCGGGGTATAGTTATGAGACCCATTTTGGTGGCGTCTATTATCTGTTTCTGAGGGCCATGCACCCGGAACATCCCGTCGGCAGCGGCATCCATACTGCCCGTCCCGACCGGAGTTTGATCGACCAGTTGGATGCCTGCTGCCGCGGTAAGGAGGCTGGCCAATGATTGTTCTGAGCCAGATGCTTGCTGCTCGCGTTCTGCGGCCCATTGATGTCCAGGTCGCCCGTCTGCTCCTGCGACTCAGTGGCAGCACCTCTCCTCAACTGGCTATTGCCGGGGCTTTGGCCAGTTGGGCAACCGGACAGGGGCACACCTGTCTGCCCCTGTCCGCAGTGTCTGGTCGACTCGCTGAAGCAGGGCTGGACGGCTCGGGGTTTATTGATCCGGGCGTGGTCCGGGCGGCTCTGCTGGCCACTTCGGTGGTTGGCCGTCCCGGCGACCATTGCCCCCTGATCCTGGATGAAGCGGACCGGCTCTACCTGCTGCGTTTTTTTCGATACGAAGAGTCTATAGCCCTGGCCTTGCGCGAGCGGGTGCAGGGCATCGAGGCTATCCCCACGGCACCAGCTCTGGCCCTGCTTGCTGAACTTTTTCCTCCTGTCGCCGAAAAGCAGGAGACCATCGACTGGCAGCGGACTGCCGCTGGCTTGGCCCTGCTCAAACGCTTCGTGGTGATCTCGGGCGGGCCTGGTACCGGTAAAACCTATACCGTGGCCCGGATCCTGGCTGCTCTGGCGGCGCTCGCCCCTGGAAAACTACGGGTCGGTCTCGCTGCCCCCACCGGCAAGGCCGCCCTGCGGCTCCAGGAGTCGATCCGCACTGCCAAGGCCACTTTGCCCCCCCAGTGGGTTGACGCTATCCCGGATCAGGCTCTGACCCTGCACCGGCTGCTGGGTTTCCGCTCATCCCCGCTTGGATTTATCCATAACAGCACCAATCCCCTCCACCTTGACCTGCTGATCCTCGATGAGGCCTCGATGATCGATGTCCCCTTGATGGCCGCCATGCTGGCCGCCTTGCCGTCATCCTGCCGGGTCATTCTCCTCGGGGACCGGGATCAACTGGCTTCGGTGGAAGCCGGGAATCTGTTCGGCGATATCTGTGGTAATGGGGACTGTGGCTGGTCAACAGCGCTCACTACCTACCTGCGACCACTCACCGGATCGACCTATGCCAGTTCTTTATCGCCCGAGGCCAAACCTGATACCATCGCTGACGCCATTGTCCTCTTGCAATCCAGCCACCGTTTCCAGGATCAGGGAGGTATCGGCGCCCTGTCCCGGGCGGTCAAATCCGGCAGGGGCGAGGCCCTGGAAGCGGTCCTGCGCCAAAGTTATCCAGACCTGCAGGTCGTGGAACAGGTGGGGCTAACCCATTCGCCCTGGCTCCGGGAACAGCTCGAACGATTTTTCACCCCGTTGTTCACTGCGACATCAGCGCAAGCCGCCCTCCGGGAACTGGGACAGCGCCGCATTCTTTGCGCCCTGCGGGAAGGGGTGAGCGGGGTCGAAGGTATCAACCGTCTGGCGGAATCCATTTTTCGCCGCCGCGGGTTGATCGGAGCAGGCGAGCACTGCTATCCCGGCATGCCGATCATCATTCTGCGCAACGATTATACCCAAAACCTCTTCAACGGTGACACCGGCATCGTCTGGCCCGACAGCCAGGGTCTCATCCAGGCCTGGTTCCCGCATCCTGACGACGACACCATCCGACCAATCTCCCTGGCTCGCCTGCCACCTTGGCAAACCTCGTATGCCATCACCGTCCATAAATCGCAAGGCTCGGAATTTGGCGAGATCCTCTTGCTCCTGCCCCATGAGGATGTCCCTGTTCTCAGCCGGGAACTGCTCTACACCGGGATCACCAGAGCGCGGGAAGCACTCGTCGTCTACGGCCGGAAGGAACTTCTTCTCAGGGCTATCGAGCGCCGGGTGGTCCGCTATTCCGGATTGGGTGAGCAGCTCAGGCGGAAGCGGGCGAGTAAACCGGACTGCTATCAAGCCCAATAATAGGATGTGCTGTGGTGAGGTGGCAAAGAGGGGGGATGTGTAAAACAATTTGTGCAATTTGTGCCATTTTCTGAAAAAACTGGGAACTCTGTCCTGATTCTTGACAGAATGAGTATCCTCAACTATCCATAAAATACAGTTCCATTGCCCGTGGACAAAGAGCCGTACAGGCGTTGAAGGGCGCACTCAAGAGGAGGCAAAATGGATCATGCGCTGCCGGGATTGATTCTGACCGGCGCTTCAGGTTTTGTGGGAAGGCATTTCATAAAAGCGGCTATCGGTAAATTCCGGTTGTTCTGCGTTGCCCGGCGGTCCATGGAAGAGTCAGGGGTGCAGCCGGATGCGAATCTCCGCTGGATTCAGGTGGATATCGCCAACTGGGAGAAGCTGCAGGACCTAGTGCTTCGGATGCAGGTTCATGGTGGCTTCGATTATGTTGTCAACCTGGCTGGATATTACGATTTCACCAACCAGGACCACCCCGAATACACCCGGACCAACATCCAGGGCACAAAAAATATGCTGAAGCTCGCCAAAGAGCTTGGCGTCAAACGATTTGTTTTTGCCAGTTCGCAGGCCGCCTGTCCATTTGGTCCAGTGGTGACCGAGGAAACCCCGCCCGATGCCGATATCCCCTACGCCCGGAGCAAACGGGCCGGAGAGGAATTGGTCAAAGAATATGCGCAGTGGGTTCCTGGAACCATTGTCCGCATAGCAGCGGTGTTCAGCGACTGGTGCGAGTATCCGCCCCTCTATACCCTGCTCAACAACTGGCTCTCCGGCAAGTGGCTGGAGTCCCATATTATTGCCGGACGCGGCCAATCCGCCCTCCCCTATATCCATGTCCAAGATCTGGCCCAATTTTTCCTGCGGGTGATCGAGAAGAGCGACACTCTGGACCGATGTTGTACGTTCAATGCCGGCCCCGACGGTACGGTTTCCCATCTGGAGCTCTTTCGCATCGCTACCCAGTTCCATTACAAGAAAAACATACAGCCGGTATTCATCAATAAGGGGTTGTTGGCTCCCATGATCCTAGCACGTCAATTACTCAGCCGTATGCAGGGCAAACAACCCTTCGAACAGCTGTGGATGGTGCAATATATTGATCAGCAACTGATAGCCGATAGTTCCTGGACCCGCAGTGCGCTGTCCTGGCGGCCGACCCCTCGTAAATCCATTACCCGGCGGCTGGTCTTTCTTATCGAGAATATGAATAAGAATCCGGAACTCTGGCAGAGTTGGAATGAGGCCCGGATTCGTAAGGAAACGGAACATCCGCACCTGGTTCTTCATGAATTGCTCTGTGATGCCCTGGATGCTGCTCGCGACGAGTCCATCGAATCGATTACGAGACAGTTGCTGGATACGGACACGCCCGGACTACACATGGCGGACAGTCAGATGCTGGGGGGTGTTGATAAAACGCTCCTGCATGCCTATGTCCGCCTGCTGTACCAGTTGATTGTTACGGTGATCCGTACCAGAAATCGTCCGATGATGCAGCAGCATGCCCACACTATCACCTTCCTCCCTATGATCGTGGGGTTCGGTAGCGGGCTGGCGAGTCACTGCCTGTATGACATAAGTGAATTTATGATTAAACGATTTCGAGATCGACCGAAGTTCCAACACCTGACGGCTCGGGCCGATGAGTACGTCGCTATGGCCATCCACATGGCTGTCGATCAGATTGAAGACCAGAATGAGCTCTCAAGGCTGCAATCGCCGGTCCTGCTGGAAGGATTCAAGGAAATGCCACGCCCGGCGAACACCGAGCTGGAACATGTCGTCTGTCAACTGGAGGAACTGTGTCGAGAAGCCATTTCGGGGCAGTCCTGGACCAGTCCTTTGGCTCAAGAATAATGTAGGCTGGGGCGGCTTGGGTTTATATCAGGGGCCCGGAGTCGTCTCTCGGGAATTCACTGCCACCTAACTCTTTCTAGAAAGTAGAGAACCCAGGATTCTATATGTCAAAAAAACGTGTTCTCATTGTGTATTATTCCTATACTCAGCAAACCAGGATACAGTTGAAGCAATTCATCGCCGGTTTGGAAAGTTCGGGTGTTGAGGTCGTCCAGGAACGGCTCGAACCGATCACCCCGTATGCGTATCCTTTCGCAACCAATGCGCGCCTGGTAGCGGCAATGCTCATGACTTTTTTTCAAAAGCGCATGGCGATCAAGCCTGTGGCGGCAAGTTGTTTAGCAGACTCATGGGATTGTATTGTTCTGGCCGGACCGACCTGGTCGTATAACCCGAGCGGGCCGGTGCTCGATTTTCTTGATCGTTATGGCAAAGAGGTTTGTGGCGGTCAATTGGTGGTACCGTTTATCTCCTGCAGATCGTATTGGTTTCTCCACTATTGGACACTTAAAAGGCGCCTCTGTCGATACGGTGCCACAGTTGAACAGCCGGTAGTCTTCAATCACCCTGTCAAGGAACCGTGGAGGACCATCGGCCTTCTTATTAAGCTGCGTGGATGGGAGATTACGCGGCGGAAATACTCATGGCTGAGGCAACACTACCCAAAATACGGTCATAGCCAGGAGCAACGGGTTGATGCCTTGGAACAAGGCAAGAAACTTGCCGAAAAATTGCTCTGCGACTCGTGCCGGTGAAGAGGTTCTGGGGGCCATTGTTTTGCGGGGAAAAGAGGTTGGGGGTAACGGCTTACCGAGGCTGAGATGCAGTGGCTGAGGTGTGCAGGTCGCCGGAGAATTTGCCTGGAGGAAAGGGCAGGGGCAACTGACGGAACCGCAGGGGTGAACGTTCTTTTTCATTGAAGAGATTGGAAACCGTAACGCCCAGTAAACGGATTTTTCTTCTCCCTGCCTCGGTTGCCGCCAGGAGGCGGGGCAGTTGGGCTAGCATCTCGGTCACTGAGAAATAGCCTTTGGGTGAGGAGCAGGAACGGGTGATGGTGGTGAAGTCGCTGTATCTGAGCTTGAGGGACAAGGTTCGCCCGCCTGTGTTTTTTTGTTCCAGCAGCAGGGCAACTTGACCAACGAGGTCGGAGACGATAGCCAGCACCTGCTCAAACTCGACGATATCCTCCGCAAAAGTTGTTTCCGTACCGATGGATTTGCGAATTCGGCTCGGCTCCACCGGACGTTGATCCCGACCACGGGCAATATCGTAAAAGAACAGACCAGTTTTGCCGAACGCTTCCATCAGTTGCTGCTGTGAAAAACGGAGTAAATCGCCCCCGGTACGAATCCCCAAGCTGTGCATCTTCTTTTCAGTGACCCCGCCGACCCCATAAAATTTGCCGACCGGCAGCGTGCCGATAAAGGCTAGCGCCCGATCCGGAGGAATAACGGTGATGCCATTGGGTTTATTCTGACCTGAGGCAATTTTGGCCAGGAATTTGTTGCAAGAAACCCCGGCAGAGGCGGTCAATCCGGTGGCCTCATAGATTGTCTGGCGGAGCACTTGGGCAATCCGGGTAGCCGATGGCTCTCCTGCAAGGTTGCAAGTGACATCGAGGAAGGCCTCATCCACGGAAAGCGGTTCCACCAGGGTGGTGTATTGATAAAAAAGGGCCATAATTTTCCGGGAAACCAGCTGGTACTGTTCCATCCTCGGTTTGACGAAAACGGCACGAGGACAGAGGCGCTGTGCTCGGGCACAGGCCATGGCCGAGTGGACACCGAAGGCGCGGGCTTCGTAGGAGCAGGCCGCCACTACACCTCGGCCCTTGGGGTCGCCGCCGACAATAACAGGTTGGCCCCGTAGTTCCGGGTAGTCGCGTTGTTCGACTGAGGCGAAAAAAGCATCCATGTCGATGTGAATGATCTTTCGGGAGTGGGACATGACGGAAGTGCTGATCTCGGAGATTGTTCGGATTTTCGATCGGCATTGACGCTGGCGGTTATCGGCGCTATTATCCGGCCAGGCAAATGGTTGTTCTAAGCGCACTATGTACAACAAACCGATCATCTAGGGAACAGGCAAAATTCATCCTGATCAGGATCGGCAGGAACAGCTGCGGCAGCCATGCCATCCAAGATATTGAAAATTCGCAATTTGCGTAGACGCATAGAGAGAAAGGAGTGGCGTGATGTCCAGTACGCTGGGAACCCTATACAGGGTAACGACTTTTGGTGAATCACATTGCAAGGGGGTCGGCGCTATCGTCGACGGCTGTCCGCCTGGGCTGGAACTGACCGAGGCTGATATTCAGCCGCAGTTGTCACGTCGGCGACCGGGGCAGAGCGATTTGACCACCCCTCGTCAGGAGGCCGATCAGGTCACTATCTATTCGGGTACCGAATTTGGCCGGACTCTGGGTACTCCCATAATGCTGTTGATCAACAACAAGGATCAGCGCCCTCAGGATTACGGTGAGATGAGCCAGGTGCCGCGCCCCTCCCATGCCGACTTCACCTACCAGATGAAGTACGGTATCCGGGCTTCGAGCGGCGGCGGCCGATCCAGTGCCCGTGAGACCATCGGCCGGGTGGCTGCCGGGGCTATTGCCGAAAAATGGCTGCGTCAGATTTATGGCATTGAGATCGTCGCCTGGGTGAGTGCGGTCGGCGATATCGAGGCTCCTGAAGTTGCTCTTGAGACCATCAGTCGGCCAGAGGTCGATGCCAATCTTATCCGCTGCCCTAATACAGCTGCTGCAGAGCGCATGGAGGCGTTGGTCAAGGAGGTCCTTGCGGCCAAAGATTCTATCGGCGGTATCCTTACCTGTGTCTGTCGCAATGTTCCTGTTGGCCTGGGCGAACCCGTCTTCGACAAGCTGGAGGCGCGGCTGGCCCAGGCCATGCTCTCCCTGCCCGCTACCAAGGGTTTTGATATCGGTTCCGGATTTGCTGGGACCCGGATGCGCGGGAGTCGGCACAATGACACCTTTGTCAAAAAAACGGCACGACTGGGGACGCGGACCAACCACAGCGGCGGTATTCAGGGTGGAATCAGCAATGGCGAACCCATTGTCTTCCGGGTAGGGTTCAAACCGGTTGCCACCATTGGCATGGAGCAGGAGACAGCTGATTTTAATGGGGACAAAGTCTTGCTTGCAGCCAAAGGTCGGCATGATCCCTGCGTGGTGCCACGAGCAGTTCCGATTGTTGAAGCTATGGCCGCCTTGGTGATCATGGACATGACCTTGCAGCAGCAGGCCCGTCAGGGCAGCAGTCTGGTTTGATGAACTCGTGGTTGCCGATGCCTCTATGAACTCTAGCCCATCTTCCATTCTGGTCGTTGAAGATTCCCCAGTCAACCAGAAAATTCTTGTGAATCTGTTGGAACGAGAGGGGTATAGGATCCGTGCTGCCAATCATGGCAAAGAGGCACTGGTTCTGCTGCAGGAAGATGTGCCCGACCTGATCCTTCTTGACATCCTCATGCCCGAGATGGATGGCTTCGAACTCTGTCGACTCTTGAAACAGCAGTCTGACCTGTGCGATATTCCGGTAATCTTCATTTCATCCCTCGACAATACCACAGATAAGCTCAGTGGCTTTGCAGCCGGCGGAGTGGATTATATCACCAAGCCGTTTCATCCCGCCGAAGTTCTGGCCAGGATCAGCACGCATTTGAAGATTTGTCGTTTGCAGCGTCAGCTTGAAGAGAAAAATCGCCAGATCGGTGTGGAGAAGCAGAAGTCAGAGGCCTTGCTGCTCAATGTGCTGCCGGCAAGAGTGGCGCAGGAGCTCATGGAAAAAGGGTATTGCACACCCCAGTGCTTTGCCGATGTCACCGTCTGTTTTGTTGATATTGTCCAATTCACGGCATCGGCGGCAAGCTTGAAGCCAGAGGTTCTGATTGGAGAACTTAACGTTCTGTTCACGGCCTTTGACCGGATCGCTGAAGCCAATCAATGTGAGCGGATGAAGACCATCGGCGACGCCTATTTGTGCGTCTGCGGCATCCCTGAGAAAAACGAGCACCATGTCCAGGCCATGGCCGATACCGCCCTGGGAATGATAACCTTCCTGAAAGAGCGCAATCGGACGACGGAGCTGCAATGGCAGGTACGAATCGGTATGCATTCAGGTCCGGTTGTGGGCGGTATAGTCGGCACCAAAAAATATCTCTACGACATCTTTGGCGATACTGTCAATATGGCGTCCAGGCTGGAAAGGCTCTCTGTGCCCATGTGCATCAATGTCTCGGCCGAGGTCCACCAGCTCCTGCGCGATGTGTTTGTGTTTTCAGCCCCTCATGAGGTGGTAATGAAAGGCAAGGGTCTCCAAACCACCTATTTCCTTGAAGGAAGGCGGACGGGTTGAGAAAGCTCGCAATAATTTCTCGGCCATTTGGTCAACCTTGTCCAAATTCGATTTTTTTTTTTTGCTTGGGAACTGTGTTTTGATCGTCACAGCGGCCTCGGGGCAGGAACTATAGACAGGTCCGCACGGTACCCTTGAAGCACATCTTTTTTAGAACGAAATGTCTCAGCCCTGCAAGCTCTTGAGCCCTTGTCAGATCCCTTTCCCGCCTCTGGAGTTCCCTCTGTGAAAAATCTGTGGAACATCGCTGATCTCATTGATCTGCATTTATTTTTTCAGATTGATGAAGAGTTGCGGCAGCAAAAAGGGGAGGCTGCCCTCGCCAAACGGGATCGCATTATTTATCTGGCAAAGATCGAACCGCAGTTGGGTAAGGCGGATGATATTCCGCCCCGGCTGCTGGTGCGGAAATGGTTGAGCATGCGTCGGCTGCAATTTTTGCAGGAGAAAGATCACAAAGGGATGGTTCTGCCCGGTGCTGTGTGGCGGGAAATGGTTGCAATCTGCCGTGTGCTGTTTTTTTTGGGTGGGCTGTTGACGGGGGTAGCTCTGGCAGGTTCGCTGCTGATCTATGCTGGGAGCGTGCCCCTTAATGTATCCCTCTATTTTGGTCTGTGCGTGCTCTCGCAGCTGTTCTTTCTTGGCCTGCAGGCACTCTTTCTCATCTATCGCCGGTTTCGGCGGATTCCCATGGAATCTACGGTTCTCTATGTTCTCATCGGCCGTTTGCTGGTGCGAGGACTCGACGGATTACGCCGCAGGCTGCAGCGGAAAATGAGTGGTCGGCAACGGCTCGACTTGGCCGCACTCATAGGCGGCGTGCACCACCACAGGGAACTTGCGGCACTGTTTATCTGGCCAGCCTTTATGCTGGTGCAGCTGGGAGGGATTGGCTTCAACCTCGGAGTGTTCGGTGCTACTCTGGCCAAGGTGGCCTTTGCCGATATTGCCTTTGGCTGGCAGTCGAGCTTGCAACTCTCCGCCGAAACAGTAGCCCGTCTTGTCCAGTGGATAGCCCTGCCCTGGTCCTGGGTTGTGCCCCATGCCTACCCCAGCCTGGAGCAGATCAAAGGCAGTCAGATGGTGCTTAAGGAGGGGATGGCTCATCTGGTGACCAGTGATCTGATTTCCTGGTGGCCTTTTCTCTGCAGTGCCGTGGTGGTCTACGGCCTTCTGCCACGACTAGCCCTTTTGGGGCTGGGGATGTGGCAGCAGTCGCGGGCGCTGGATAGGTTACATTTTGCCACCTTTGGGATAAGGCCACTCCTGCGGCGGATGGCAGCGGCCCGGATTGACACCAACGGGATAACGGTATTGTCAGAGACGCCCCTTGCAACACCCATTCCGGATTTTGCGGCGGCAGTAGAGTCGGTTGCGACCAGGCAGGAGATACTGCCGTCTTCTGGTGGCGGCCCCTGGTTTGCACTGATCCCGGACGAGCTCTATGAGGACTGCCCTTTGCCGGAGCTGATAGACCTGCTTGGTTCGGGATCGGTTTCCAGTATTGAAACCATCCGTTACGGTACACCCGGAATTCTCGAGGCAGAGTGTCTCGCCTCTTTGATAAATGCTACCGGCACTACGGTACTCTCCGGTGTGCTCCTGCTGCAGGATGCTTGGCAGCCGCCTCTGCAGGAGATGGGATCGTTTCTGCAGTCCATCCGGCGAGTTGTTGGGGAGACGGTCCCTATTGCCGTCCTGCTGATCGGCAAGCCCTCGTCCCAGACGATTTTTACGCCTGTCAATCCAGAGCATCTGCGGATTTGGGAGTTAAAAATACGGGCGATCGGCGACCCCTGCCTTGATGTCATCCCCCTTATGCAGCCATGAATTCGAACACTGTCCCGGAATTCGCCATCATCGGTCACCCCAACGAGGGGAAGTCGTCCGTCCTCTCTACCTTGGCGGAAGATGACTCGGTGCGTGTAAGTCCTATTCCCGGTGAAACCGTTGTCTGTCAGGCCTTTCCAGTGCGTATCGATGGTCTGGAAATCATTCGTTTTATCGATACCCCAGGATTCCAGAATCCGCGTCAGACCCTGCAATGGCTCCAGGATTATCAAGGGCCGGAAGGTCTGATGCTGGAGTCCTTTCTTGCCGCTCACCAGGATGATCCCGCCTTTCGCGATGATTGCGAATTACTTAGGCCCGTGGCGGCCGGGGCTGGGGTTATTTTTGTGGTCGACGGCTCGCGGCCCCTCAGGCATGTCGACCGGGCCGAAATGGAGATCCTCCGTCTCAGCGGTGCGCCTCGAATGGCGGTGATTAACTGCAAGGAAGAGGACGCTGTCTATCTACCTCACTGGCAAAACGAATTTCGTAAACATTTCAACGCCGTCCGTCTTTTTAATTCCTGCCGGGCCAATTACCGGCAGCGCATCGACCTGCTGGAGAGCCTCAAGGCGATCGATCAGCAGTTGGAACCGGTGCTTAAATCTGTGATTGAGGCCTTCCAGGAGGATTGGGAGGTTCGGAATATACGTACTGCCAATATTTTGGCAGTACTGTTGCACGATATTTTGACATACCGGCGGACTGTGCACTGTAATAAGGATGAGGAGCAACAAAAACGCCTGGAGTTGCACCAGCAATACCAGCAATATGTTACCGGCAAAGAACAACAGGCCCATCAGGCGATCCGGCAGTTGTTTAAACATAATATTTTCAATCTGGAGCTGCCGCCGCAATCGGTTCTTGCCGACGACCTGTTTAGCAAACGGACCTGGGCATTTCTTGGGTTGAGCGACCGGCAGATTATCCTAGCCGGAGCCTTGAGCGGCGCTGCGTTGGGAGTGGGCATTGATGCTGCCACCATCGGCTCGTCCTTTGGCCTTTTTTCAGCAGTAGGTGGGCTGATTGGGGCAGGCGCGACCGCCCTCAAGGGTAAGAGCCTGCTTTCCGGTGTCCGTCTGCTGGGTATGAAGATGGGGGGAGAGCAGTTGCAAGTGGGCCCGGTCAGTAATCTTCAGTTGCTCTATATTATCCTGGACCGGGGGCTGTTGTTTTATGCGCATGTGATCAATTGGGCGCATGGCCGCCGTGATTATGAACAGAGGAGCGGTCTGTTGCGGCCGGTGGTCGGCAAAAGCGGTTTAACCAGCCACTGGAGCAGAAACCATCGAAAAATTTGCGATCATTTTTT
>CAITZN010000351.1 GCA_903896915.1 uncultured bacterium | reverse complement strand
TCCCTTTATTATCAGGGAGAAACCCGGAGTCTGCCCGATTTGCGGCATGGAACTGATCAAAAAGATTGACGACAGCAGCGGCAGCAGCGCTCAGCCAATAAGAGTCGATCACCTCTCACTCTCGCCGACGCAGCGTGTCATGGCTAATGTTGCGACCGTTGAAGCGACAATGGAGACGTTGAACAAAGAGATAAATGCCGTTGGCATTGTTCAATATGACCAGTCGCGACAGGCCAGGGTCACTGCCTGGGCAGCAGGCCGTATCGACAGACTGTATGTAACCAGTGTTGGAGCCATTGTCAACAAAGCAAACCCGGTTGCGGAATTTTACTCTCCTGATCTCATTGCCGCCCAGCAGGAGTACCTGCTGGCCATCAAAAGCCGCAACCAACTGAATAACTCCCCATTTCTCTCCATTTCCCAAAATGGAGAGGGGCTGTTGGATGCAGCAAAAGAGCGACTGTTTCTTTTGGGAATCAAAGCAAGCCAGATTGCTGCTTTGGAAAGAACCGGCAAACCAACTATCCGGCTTCCCATCTACTCTCCGTATTCCGGGGTCGTTATTGAAAAAATGGTGCAGCAGGGGCAGTACGTCAATGCCGGAGAGGTGCTGTTCAATATTGCTGATCTTTCATCGATCTGGGTCGAGGTAGAGATCTACGAAAATGAATCTCCTTATGTACACGTTGGCCAGCAGATAGAAATCCGCTCACAGTCTTTTCCTCAAAACTCCTTCACCGGCCGGATATCCTTCATCTATCCTTTTCTTGATCCCAAGACAAGAACGCTCAAGGCGCGAGTGGAGATTGCAAATCCCGACATAACATTAAAGCCGGATATGTTTGTCAATGCAATCATCAAGCAGCCTCTCGACTCTTCAATTGTTGTTCCTGTCACCGCAGTCATGGACACCGGGAAGCGACAGGTGGTTTGGGTCGAAAGCTCGCCGGGAAGGTTTGAATCGCGTGAGGTCAGGGTCGGGCAACGCAGCAACGACAAGATTCAGATTTTATCGGGCCTCAACCCCGGCGACAAGGTTGCTGTTTCAGGAGGATATCTTATTGACTCCGAATCCCAACTGAAATGATTGAGAAGATTATAGAATACTCTTCCCGTAACCGGATCGTCGTGCTGATGGTTTTCGGCCTTGTTATAACCTGGGGCGTCTGGTCGGTCTATAAAACGCCGGTCGATGCCATTCCCGATCTCTCCGACAATCAGGTGATCGTCTTTACCGACTATCCTGGCCGTTCGCCTCAAGTGGTCGAAGATCAAGTCACCTATCCGCTTGCGGCTAATTTGCAAGGGCTTCCTCAGGTTCGAGCTGTGCGAGCATCGAGCGCCTTCGGGTTCTCCATGATCTATGTGATCTTCGACGACAAGGCTGACATCTACTGGGCAAGGACCCGCGTTCTTGAGCGTTTGAACTATGCGGCTTCACTGTTGCCTCAGGGGGTGGTTCCCACACTTGGCCCGGATGGCACGGGCGTTGGCCATGTGTTCTGGTATACCGTTGAGGGAAAAGGGTACGACCTGGAACAGCTCAGAACCCTTCAGGACTGGTTTATACGATACCAGCTCAACACGGTGCCGGGAGTTGCCGAGGTGGCCTCTATCGGCGGTTTTGTGCGGGAATACCAGATTGATCTCGACCCTGGCAAGCTCTTTGCCTATAACATCAAGGTCGGCAAAGTAATGGATGCTG
>CAITZN010000350.1 GCA_903896915.1 uncultured bacterium | reverse complement strand
TATCTGATCGACACTGTCAGGCGTGGCCATGAACTGCTCGACATATTTTTGCGCCTGTTGGCGAAGCCTGGGATCACGGCAGTCATCAAGCCGCCTGAATAGGCCGGTACGGCGGCCTATCTGATAGAGGACCTGCTCTTCCCGATCCATGGCGAAAAAACGGTGAATCACCGCCATCATCCGGCCCTTATCATCGGGCAGCACACCGTCGATTTCTTCGAACAGATTAAGGATATGATCGCTTTTCACGCGGCTGCTTATGCCTTCAAGCGATTGCAGGAAGAGCAGCAGTTCCTCGGCGATTTCCCGGTCACCCATTTTCTTAAAAGCACCGCTTGCCACCTCGCCGGCCAGATCGATGGAATTCGGGATTGCCAGAGTCCGCAGCCGGATAAAATCCGGATTGATTTGATTGAGGGCATCGGCGCTTTCCAGGGCATGTTCTTGTGAAAGCTCCCGACCACCAAGACCGGGCATAAAATATTCCGACAATTCCATTCCGGCCCGTTTCACCTTGCGACCGGCCCGGATATGGGTCTGCTTGTCTGCCCCTTTTTTAACCCGTGCAAGTATGCGATCAGATCCCGATTCCAGGCCGATGTGGATGCGGTTCAGACCGGCAACGGCTATACGGGCAAGATCGTGATCACTGATGCGAGCAATAGTCTGTGAGCGGGCATAGGAGGTAATCCGTTCTATCCGGGGAAACGCTGCCTTGAGATGCTCGAGGATGGTGACCAAATGGTCAGGCTTGATGATCAGGCTATTCGAATCCTGGAGAAAAACCGATCTAGCACCCGCCTGTAGCCAATTGCGGGCTGAGTGCCAGGCCATCTGCTGGCTCAACTCCATCTCGCTAAAAACGGGTAAACTGGCGACTGACTCGCTCGAGGAGGCTCCCTTTTGCAGGAGCTCGACGTAATTACGGACCACATCGATATCGCGCAGCACATGCGCCACCGACCGCTGACTGAACTGTTCACCCTTATACAGACCGCAGAAAGTACATCGGTTCCAAGGGCAATTCCTGGTGATCCGGATGAGCAGGCTGCCGCTTTCACTGGGCGGCCGGATCGGTCCTTGTTCAAATCCGCAGTAGGGTTCAACAGCACGCATTGGGTATCATATTGCTCATTCTAATGCTTGCAGAAACTAGGTTGTTTGTGCGGCAGCAGGCTGGCTCCTTTCATGTACTGATGGAACCTATACGGGCTGCGCTTGATTCTAAGAGTTTCACACTGATCAAGTTGGCAATTCGGCTGCGGCTTTTTTCGGGCAGATGGAGAAACTGGCAACCTATATAGAGCCCGCTAGATTCCGTCTTGGCAAAAATCCAGCGGATCTCCATGGGAATCTGCTCATCACAAACTGGGCCGGTACGATGGGTCAAAGAATTGAGAATGAGCCGATCGCCGACAGCGAAGCTGTAATCCCCCTTACAAGCCAGGTGCAGACCACCCAAACTCAAATCGAGCACCGAGGCTACCAACGGCACTGTTGCCTGTTCCGCAGGGGTAAATTGACAGCTCGTTTCCTCTAAACTCTCAAAATAGACTCGAATGTGCCGACGGCGTTCTGCAAAATCAGTGTCCATCCCCCCCCCTTGATTCGACAACGTTAGTAGTATAAAATTTTCAGCGACAATACTTTGTTGTATATGCGCACCGCCGCTTCCCTGTCGCCTGTCGGGCGCAAGACGACCTCTTTCATTCTAGCTGGGACCTGGGGACCAATGTCAAGTATAACCTGTCCACTCCCCAGCAAAGCTCAGACTGATCGACGCACCCGTACGCTTGTAAACCCATGTAACACCTAAGCAAACAACCTTTTCAGCGAGAAAATCCAGGAGACTCAAAGGGCAAAAAGCCCGGCGTTCCGAACGGTATGGATAATACCTGCATCCTCTGGAAACAGGTTGAAAAAAACGGTATTCGTATCAATATTAAGAAAAGTAAAGTAATATGAGTACGGTTATCACACTGACACCATTGAGTTGTCCCCGACATTGGTAACCTCCGAAAATTAGCTTTCCGGGATAGAATATGTTTAAAGGAAAAGATGGAGTCCTTATTTAAAATCGAGGCCGCTGTGGCGACCATTATCACATCCCAACCAATTCCCGAGGTGCTTGTTCTCAAACGGAAGACCAATCCCAACGATCCGTGGTCGGGCCACTATGCCTTCCCCGGAGGCCGTCGCCATGACGAGGACCCCTCCCTGCTGGCAACCTGTATTCGGGAGACCTATGAAGAATGCGGCATTCAACTCTCAGCCAGCAATCTTATCAAGCAATACCCTGTTCGCAAAGCCGGCAATCACCTCAATCAAGCCGTTCCGGTCACCACCTTCTTATTCGAACTCACCGAGCAACCGGCAATCAGGCTACAGACTTCGGAGATAAGTTGCCACGAATGGCTCGAACTTGAATACATTTCCGATAAAGCAAACATCACCAGGCGGGCGATGAGCCCACGATGTCCTCATGTCCTGTTCCCTTGCCTCCCCGCTACCGCAGGATTTGTCTGGGGCTTCACCTATGAAACTCTCATGATGGTGATCGCCGACCGCTACCCCACCCTTTCCTAAAAAAGAACTCTATTGCAAAGAGTTACGACCAAAGGCAAAGAGCCCTTGACTTTTCAACCGTTGAATTGTATCAATAACGGCGGATTTGAAAGGGAATTTGTATATTTTTGATTGGAGTGTTCAAAAATTCTGCCAGTTTCTGCAGTCTCTTAGATGCGTGATGTGCCTTCCACACACGTATCCAGCTTGGACGCACAGACCATTCTAAGGCATTCCTGTTTTTCATCTCCACCAACGCATCATGCTCCAGACAAAGGACATCCCTTCTTGATCGAAATTCCTTGAAAAGGAAATGCATTACAACGTTACGGTAGGTTACCAAATTTTTGGACTACTAATTGTTAAGGTAAAACAGCAAGGAGAAAACAAATGAAAGCACCAGTACGTGTAGCAGTTACCGGAGCTGCCGGTCAGATCAGCTATTCCCTCATTTTCCGCATCGCCAGCGGTAGCATGCTTGGACCTGATCAGCCTGTCATCCTCCAGCTTCTGGAAATCCCCCCGGCAATGGGCGCCCTGCAGGGCGTGCTGATGGAACTCAACGACTGCGCCTTCCCGCTGGTTGCAGGCGTGATCGCCACCGATGATCCTAATGTTGCCTTCAAGGATGTTGATTATGCGCTGCTTGTTGGTTCCAGGCCACGTGGCCCGGGCATGGAGCGCTCCGATCTGCTCACCGCCAACGGCGCGATCTTCACTGTCCAGGGTAAGGCCATGAGCGACAACGCCAAGCCCACCGTCAAGATCCTGGTTGTCGGCAACCCGGCTAACACCAATGCCCTTATCCTGTTGAAGAATGCCCCGAAACTCAATCCGCGCAACGTTACCGCCATGATGCGTCTGGACCACAACCGGGCCATGTCCCAGATCGCCGAAAAAACCAGCACCCACTCCACCAAAGTGGAAAAGGTTGTTGTCTGGGGTAACCATTCCGCTACCCAGTATCCGGACATCAGCTATGCCACCGTTGACGGCAAAGCCGTTAAAGGCATGGTCAGCGATGAGTGGAACAAAACCGATTTCATCCCGACCGTACAGCAGCGTGGCGCTGCCATCATCAAGGCGCGCGGTGCTTCCTCCGCAGCTTCTGCCGCATCTGCTGCAGTTGACCACATGAGAAGTTGGGCCTTGGGCAGCAACGGCCAATGGGTCAGCATGGGCGTCTACAGCGCCGGCAACCCCTACGGCGTTGACCAGGATCTGATGTTCGCCTTCCCTATCACCACCGAAGGCGGCGAATGGAAGATCGTTGAAGGTCTGGAAGTCAGTGAGTTCAGCCGTGAGATGATCAAAAAGACCGAAGCCGAGCTGCAAGGCGAAAGAGCCGCTGTAGCCGATCACGTCAAATAATTTTTCCACTGCATGTGTTTTCGAGGGGTGCTCTTTGGGCACCCCTTTTTTTATGCCCCACGCCCTGCTGCCTTGACAGACGGTTACACCTGCAGCTACGCTCATTCATTCCATAATGAATACGACCAAGGAGCCAACTGTTGGAACCAAATACTTCCGTAACCATCCAAGAAACCATAAAAGCCGGTCGAATCGTTGAAGCCAGAACGCTTCTGACCCTACATGAGAATAAGCTTTCTGAGGAAGAACGGAGCGCTCTTGACCTGGAGATAGACCGACTTCATGACGAGGCGAACGCACTGATCGTCAAAGCCGAAGCCATGGAGAACGAGGGCAGAGCCGAAGAGGCAAAAGCCTTATACGAAGCCGCATCAATCTTCGCGGCCGATTTTCCAGGTATACAGAGTCATGTCAAACGAATTGAAGAGACCCTTTTTCTGACGAGGGCCGTTAAAAGAAGGAGCCGACGGATTCGAGAATCATCCATTCCGGATGGACAACGGGTCCCCCACAAAAAACAATTTTCCCGACCGCTTGGCGCAATCCTGACGACAGGGATCATAGCCCTCATACTATTCCTCTTATTTTTCAAAAACCAGTTTCCGAGTTCGACAACTAATAAATCCGAGCAAGAAACTTCGGTACAAATTGCGGCAGTACAACCGATTTCTGCACCTGAAAAGCCTCTGCCTCAGGAGCCGACTGAAACCACAGTGGAGAAACCGGCAATCTCCGAACCAGTTAACCAACCAGAGGTCAAAGAACCGCAAGCCGCCGCATCCATACCGGTTCAACCGTCAGGCACTACCACCCAAACGGTCGATTCATCCCAGAGCAACGGAAAGAATCAAAACGATGAAGAACTGTACACGGTGCAACGCGGTGATTCGCTCAGCCTCATTGCTGTTCGAATGTTTTGTTATCATGATGCCTGGAAAAAAATATATGAACTCAACAGGAAGCAAGTTATCGATCCGAATCAACTGCATCCGGGGATGGTCTTGGAACTCAAAGGGATAAAGAGCCAGTGTCGTTCGACACTATAAAAATCTGGGACTCTATCGAAACCGACTAGAGAGCACCCCTACCAAAAGGGGCCGTTGAACAAAAATCCATCTTCTGTCCTGTTTTGGGATGGTCGAATTGCAGCCAGGTCGCATGCAACAACAGCGGCTCTTCAGAACACCCTGAGCCATAGAGCCGGTCACCAACGATAGGGCAGCCGAGTCCCAACGGATGGCTGGCATGTAGCCTGAGCTGATGTGTCCGGCCGGTCAAGGGCGTAAATGCCACCAAGGTCCGCCGCCCCTCCCGGACTTCAAGCTTCCGCCACCGACTGATACCTATTTTCCCCTGCACAGGATCATACACCTGATACGGCCGGCGCTCGGGATCAAGTCGAAACGACAGAGTGATCTCACCGGATTCCATCGGCACAATGCCCTCAAGCAACGCCAGATACTTCTTGGCCACCCGACGCTCGGCAAACTGCGCTGACAGGTGGCGATGCGCCTCTCGGGTCAACCCCAGGACCATCAAACCCGAGGTATCCATGTCCAGACGGTGCACTGCCGGTTGTTCGATGCACCAAGGCACCATCTGTTGCAATCTGCTGACCACCGAATCCTGTTTATCAAGGCCTCGCCCGGGAACCGACAATAATCCACCCGGCTTATCAATAACCGTCAAGAATTCATCTTGATACAGAATATGGAGTGGCAGCGGTTCAATCATTGCGCTTGCAACCCGCACAGCATAAAACCCAGAATCGGCTGGCATTTGGCGATACAAGCGCTGTAAAAACATCCATGTTGCCGTGTGGAAGAAACGTTGCTTCCTCCCCAATAAAACTCGGCTATAGATTCCGGGGTAAACCCCTGCATCACTGCATGATGCAGCAATTTTGGCCCGCAACAGTCAGCGGTTCCTGAGGGTGGCGCTCCCGAACCGATGTAGATAGTGGCAAGCGGCATCTTTTCGCCACGAAAATTGACTAGTTGATAGAGGTTGTGAATATCCCGCATCAGGTTCCGCGCAAGGGTTCGACGCTGCACGAGCAAATGACGGTAAAGACTCGATCCTTTGGCCAAGATGCCCATTTCCCTGCCGATACGTTTGATTTCCTGCTCAGGGGCCAGAATGAGATCGTTGAAAGCGGTGACGTCAAAGACCGGTCCCACCCAGCCCTCCACCTGCCACAGACCATTATATTGCCCGGAAAACGCTTGCAGCATTACTTTGCGTCCTTGATTGTCGCGACAGGACAGCATCCCGAACATCTTGCCCCCGGCCTCGTTGAACAGATCGCTGGTCGAGCAACGGGGATCAGCCATTGCCTCGGACACAGCAAAATCGATCCGCCCATGCCTGCGCAACTGGTCCATCAACTGACGGCAAGCATGTAGAGCCGGCTCTGAAGGCAAACTGTGCGTTGCCCCGCACCGCTGGCACCATCCACCGCTGGCCGCCTGTGGCAATCCCGAGTTGTTGTCCGTGGTGGTTGTTGGCAATGCAGATGACATAGATACAAGGAGGCCCTGCGACACTGCTATTTCCGGAAGAGCCAAAAAAGGATCGAAACCACCAGGCTGACTAGAATCGAGCTGGTGAGAGGGAGATACAACCGAAAATGTTCCCGGACGATCACAATGTCGCCGGGCAGACGTCCGAGCGGGATGGTTCGCAGCCAGGGCCACAGCAACCCGGCAGCGATACAACCAAT
>CAITZN010000349.1 GCA_903896915.1 uncultured bacterium | reverse complement strand
CCATTGATTTCGCTGCCTTTCCGAGCTGGTCACCACTACCGAAAACATGCGGCGGTAAAAGGTGGCAACACCGCACAGACCAAAGATGCAATGCTTCCAGATGGCTTCAAGCGGGTCGCCAAAAACTGTCTTTTCCCTTACAGCTTCCGTATTAGAGGTGTTGAAGACGAGAACAACCTTGGCCTTGAGCAATCCTTTGGGAACCCCTTCGCCGGAGTCACCTTCCACAAACTCATAGGCGATCCCCGGCCGAATGACCCGGTCTACCCATCCTTTCAAGATGGCGGGTGGCTGACCCCACCAGTTCGGATGCACCACAACAATACCGTCAGCTTCGGCGATTTCTTCGCAATACTGGGCGATGCTCACTGGCAAGGGCGCATCTCTTGGTATTTCTTCGCTCATCAGGAGCGGATCAAACCCTTCTTTATACAGATCATGAAAAAAACCGTATGCCCATTATCTGCAAGCCTCTCCATTACCGCTTGAGCAATAGCATGATTAAAGCTGCCCTCTTTGGGATGAGCAAGAATGATTGAAACCTTCATTATCTGATTTCTCTCTTTCTCAGGATTACAAAGAAGCGCACACTGCGTCCACAGAAAGCACCTTGGCAAACAGGCCATCGAGCGCGGCAAGGTACGCTGCTTGCACCTGCTCTGCCGAAACGGTTACGCCACCAAAAGACAGCGCTTTAGTAGCGCAGGCATCATGCGCCAGAACACACTGAAAACCAAGATCTGCGGCAGCTCGGGTGGTCGTATCAATGCACATATGGGTCATCATACCTGCAATGACCAATTGCGTTATCCCCTGCTGGCGCAAATGCTCCAGCAGAGGTGTCTCGCGAAAACTATTCGGAAAATGTTTTTGAAACAGGGTTTCGCCGGTGACGGGAGCAAAGCTTGCGTGGATCTCAACTCCCGGCGTATCCGGCAAGAAAAAAGGAGCGCCTGCCCGGGTCGCGACATGCTGGATATGGATAATGGGCAAAGACTGCATCCGGAAGAGTTGCAGCAATTTCCCGGCTCGAAGCCCGGCCTCCGTGCTTCCGACCAGTTCCATCGCCCCGCCGGGGAAATAGTCGTTCTGGATATCGACAATCAATAATGCTTGCTTCATGATTACCTTCAGCTCCTTTTTATTGCCCTGCCGTCTTGGCCAACGGCGCAAACTCTATCGGCACCCAACTGTAGCTGCCCTTGCTATCCGCCCGGACATGGCCAATTCCAGGGAAAGGCAGGTGCATACCGGCAACCAGGGATCGGCTCGCTGCCATAGCTTTCATGATGCTCTTGCGGGTTGCTATCGCCTGTTTCTGGTCGATGTCGAACTCAATGGAAACACCCGGATTGGCAAATTGCACGGCATGAGCATGCACCAAATCACCCCATATCAACAGTTTCTGCCCTTCGGATTCAACAGCATAAGCGGTATGCCCCGGTGTATGGCCGTTGGCTTTGACCGCCTGAATGCCAGGCACCAGCACGCTGCCATTCGTAAATGTTTTCCATTGGCTGCTAGCTAGATAGGGAGCCGCGCTATCGCGAGCCATTTTAAAATAAGGCTGCATTTTCGCTGGCATTCCATCAGCAACTTTCTGCGACAACCAGAAGTCGTTATCCGCCTGGGCAACCAAAATTGTGGCTTTCGAGAAAAGCGGCTGACCGCTAGCGTCGTTCAGTCCGCCCATATGGTCGCCATGCAGATGGGTAATGACCACTGTGTCTACCTGGGACGGCTCATAACCGGCAGTTTTCATGTTTTGCAGCACATAGCCTAGGGAAGGACCAAACAGCTTTGCAGCACCGGTATCGACCAGCACCAAGTGGCTGCCGGTATTGATCAGATAGGCGTTCACCGCTGTCTGCATCTTGGGATTGCCTACAAACATGCGGGACAGCAGTCGATTCAAATCGGCAGCGGTGGTGTTTTTCAGAAGTTTTGTGTCCAGCTCGATTGCGCCATCATACAGGGCGGTTATCTCAAACTGACCCAACTGGTAACGGTAATAGCCAGGCACCTGGGTCTGAACTTTGGGGGATTGCGCTTGCGCGAGCGGTGCAAAGCTCATGAGGAAAACGGCCAGAAGAACCGATATGACCTTATAAAATTTAAGCATGGGTATGTCTCCTTGTAAACAGTTGATCAGGTAGATGAACGAAACACACAAACATAAAGTCCGGCCGGGCGCTTGCCCCTCAGCAATGAGGCCGTGTTGGCTTTATAATGGTGGTCAGTACACAACCATTTGTCAATACTTCACCGACTTCCCCTTATTTTTTGACAATCCACTCAGAAATCCTGGTCACCACCTCTTGCTCTATCCCGTTAAAACCGTGATAGGCCATGGCTTGACAGGGATCGCCCTGACTTTTTCCGCCTTCAAAGGCAAGCAACTCTTTTCGCGAAACGGAACTCAATTTTTTCATAAGGGCGGGGATATCATCATAGTTGCAGAGTTTGCATCCATCCTCTTTATGATGAACAACAAGAACCGGTATCTTGAGGTTTTCGACCTGCATTTCCGGAACAGAACGCTCCTTAGGATCGGACAAAATCGTGGAAGTCAGAACCACCCCGTCAGGCCCACCGTCTTTGCCCCCCAGCTGTGTCGCTATGAAGGCCGCAGATTGGGTGCCCCGACTTGTTCCGACCAGCCATACCGGCAAATTGTTTTGCTTTTTCAGCCATGCGACAACTGCATTTACGTCCGTAACGTGTTCGGGACCTTGACGGAATCCGTTGAGAAAAGGTGCAGCTTGTCGATCAGACGGCGCATCGATAACCGCTATTGCCAACCTGTTTTCGGCGAACTGTTGGCGCATGCGTACCAGAAAATTACCCCCACCCCAGCCAAGGCCGCCACTCTCAGATATCTGCAGACCGCCGTGTCCGCCAGCCAGCAGGATGACTGAGGCCTGAATATTTCCAGGCTGCAGATACAAGAATCGTTGCGTTACGCCAGGGCGTGTCGGAATATCAACAACACGCGGCGTGATTTCGCCGAAAGCAACCCGTCCCATTCCGAGAGACACAACCAAGAGGATCAATGTAAGCAGGTGGTTCATAGGATTTCCTGGCCCTCGGGTAACTGAGACAGCTTCCTCAATAAATGTTTTAAACAGTGAGGGGAAGTACGTTCAAAAGGTTCGTTCGTTTATGACGAGGGAATTGACGAATTCTTCGTCCGCCAATCAGGCCAGCAAATCGCCTCCGATATCGACGAGGAACTTTATTATTTCTCACTATTAAGATCTGCAAAATCTTTTCGTAATTCTTCGAGCCTTTTTTGATAATCCTGACAATCACCATACTCGAAAAATTTATGGTAGCGACTATGCATGAAGTGAAGTTTTCTGGCGTGCTTGATCGGGCACCAAAATTGTTCTGTTCTTGCGGTAATTTCCTGGATGTAAGGAATTAACCCGTTAAAATATCCACAATAAACACAATTTATCTTTTCTATTATGTTTAAATATTTAAGATTATGACGATCTATTATTATGTAATCACTCCTTTTCACTAGTGGTATTTTGTACACTCTAAAACAAATTGCTTGATAGACTGATATCGTTAAATCCATACAAATGGCAGGAATGATACAAAACCAAATGACAGGAACTGTGAGTATGTTTAAAAAAGAACAGTTGAGAAGATAGACCGGAACCCGAACAATGAATTTCTTTTGGTATTTCTTCGCTTCT
>CAITZN010000348.1 GCA_903896915.1 uncultured bacterium | reverse complement strand
GACCCAGGCCATGCTGACCAGTAAGCGCAGTGGGCACCATGGCGCCTTGATGTTCCTGGATCTGGACAACTTCAAGACCCTCAATGACACCTATGGCCATGGCGCGGGTGACCTGCTGCTGGTGGAGGTGGCGGCGCGGCTCAAGAAGGGTGTGCGCGAGGTCGATGCGGTGGCGCGCTTTGGCGGCGATGAGTTTGTCGTGCTGGTCATGGATTTGGCGCAGGACAAAGTGGCGGCGCAGGCGCAGGCGCTGGTGTTGGCGGGGAAGATTCGCGAGCTGCTGGCCGCGCCCTATGTGTTGACCCTGGCTGCGCAAGCAGATCGTCCACAGCAGGTTATCGAACACCGCTGCACCGCCAGCATTGGCATCGCGCTGTTCCTCGGTATGGCGTTCTTGGAAGAAGAAGCGATCAAGCGCGCCGATATTGCCATGTACCAGGCGAAGGCGGCTGGGCGCAATTCGGTTTGCGTTTACGACGCGCAGGCGCAAGTGAGCGCGTAAGTTCTGCTTTTGGTAATTTCGTATTTTTCAAGATTGAAAGGCCTCCTAAATGTTTTTACCCCGGGTTTCCCGTCTTGTGTCCACTGTTCTTGCGTGGACCTTGCTGTTTATCAGCATCGGGACATTCGCGCAGACACGCCCTGTGGTGAGCCGGCTTGACGCGGCCGAGGCGCGCTCCTTCCTGTGGGTCGGCAACAGTTTCTTTTATTACAACAACAGCATGCACGGTCACGTGGGCGCACTGTCGGCCGCGGCTACGCCGGGCAAGGCACTGCGTGGGGTTTCCGTCACGATCAGCGGCTCAGGAATGGACTGGCACGATATGGCCTCGTACCTCAGGCCTGATGGCATCGGGCGTTATTCATTCGTCGGCAAAAACGAAATTAAGTTCAACAAACCGGGTCGCCAGTTTGATGCCGTGATCATGATGGACTGCAGCCAGTGCCCGATCCACCCGCAACTCCAAATAGTCTTTCACGAGACTGTGAAGAAAAATACAGAAATTCTCAAGGGGCAGGGCATACAGCCGGTGCTTTTCATGTCATGGGCCTACAAGGACAAGCCTGAAATGACGCAGCAGCTTGCTGAGCAGTACACCCTTGCCGGCAACGCCAACCATGCCCTGGTGATCCCCGCAGGACTGGCCTTCGCCCGGGCGATTGCGGCGCGCCCCGCGTTGGAACTCTACCAGCCTGACTTGCGACATCCCAGTCTTGCCGGCACCTATCTGGCGGCGTCCACGGTTTATGGCGCCGTTACGGGCAAATCGCCAGTGGGCAATAGCTACACAGCCGGACTTGATCGCGAATTGGCAGAATTTCTTCAGCGAACCGCCTGGGACACACTGCAGGCCTACTACGGGCCATGATGCGACAACCGGATGCGATCATCCGTGGCGCTCACCCGGCACGGCAAGGATTGACCGCTTAGTACAATCAGCGCTTCACATCCAGGACAGAACGAGGACAAATGAGTTTGAAGTGCGGCATTGTTGGCTTGCCCAACGTCGGTAAATCGACCCTGTTCAACGCCCTGACCAAGGCCGGCATCCCGGCCGAGAACTACCCCTCAGGCTGGACTGAATAAAAAGGCCAATGGCCACAACGACTTCCGAGGATTCATAAGATTTCGGCCACAAAGCCAGGACAAAATTGGCACCGTCAAAAGCGCATTGACGGTCAGGCCATGATAGGAGAACGGCGCTGATTTGTCGGCCGTACGCTTATGATTCATCAACCAAGATCGGACGGTCGTTTATGAATTCGTCAGAAAGCCAAGACCACCTGCGGTTTAGCCAGCTTTATCTTGAGCGTGGGGTTCCGACGCGAGACAGTACGCGATTTAGAAACAGACTCGCGGCATTTTTTTCCGAAAATCTGAGAGAACGATTCAACTTCCCCGCCAAACAGCTTTATGAAAGGGAGACAGGATCGATAGTAAAGTTCAGAGGACAAGCGTGGATTTTTTCTGACGTCTTTCGTGAAGCTGAATTGCGCGATGTATTAGATGCTGTCACAGTTGTTTACCGTGTCATATTAGCGGACCGTGAACCTCGTGCTGCGGCTGCGTGGCTGGCTTTCACATCCCGTGTGATGAGAGAAGAAAATGTCGGCTACTCCGTTGACAACAATTGCGTGGCGCACTTCCATGTCGATCAGGAGTTTGAGCGAAATCGCGCAGCAACCGTTGCTGTCCTGCAGTTGCCACAGTTTGCGGCCGTCAGGGCGGCCTTTGATGATGCTTATCGTCATTTGGACTCACTCCCTCGTGACACGAAAGCGTCGGCACGATCAATGTTCGAGGCTATAGAAGTTCTCACTCGGTTGATCGTCCCGAACGCGCAGAATCTCAATCGGTGGCTTGTCGAGAACACGCTTAAACAGAAGTGCTTGGCCGTCTCTGGAGGTGATGCGACAGAACAAAAAGTTCTTTCGTTCATGTTTGACAGTTTGGCGGATTGGGTGGATGGATTACACAACTACAGGCATGGGCAAGCTGTTGAGAGTCCGGTTGCACCCTCTGAAGAGTTGACGGTACATGTTTTAGCTACCGGCAGTGCCTATCTCCGTCAGTTGGCGACCTATGCGATCCGGCTTCATTGAGATCGAGATACTGCTGGTCGATATTTGCATTTTTCAGGGCTTCAAG
>CAITZN010000347.1 GCA_903896915.1 uncultured bacterium | reverse complement strand
CGCATCACCTGGGACGAAGCTCTCGACACCTGCGCAAGCAAGCTCAAAGCCATTATCGACCAGGGTGGTCCCAAATCGATCGCCATGTTCCCTCACGGTTCCACCGCAACCTATCCCATGGGTTTCCTCGAGAAAACCGTGGGCACCCATAATGTTTCCGAAGCCTCGTTTTTCCAGTGCCGCGGCATCCGCGACACGGCCTACATGGCTACCATCGACGCTGCTCCCAATGAAGACGTGGATATGGCCAATGCCAAAGTCATGTTTTTTCTGGGCAACCATCTTGGAGAGAACATTCATGTCTCCCATATGAAGCGGTATCTCAAAGGGCTTGAAAACGGCGCCAAGCTGGTGGTGGTTGATCCCCGCTATTCTGCCTCGGCTGCAAAATCACACATCTGGGTTCAAATCCGGCCAGGTACCGATACCGCCTTCTTGCTGGCGATCATGAACTATTTGATCCAGAACAAGAAATACAATGCCGAATTCGTCGAGAAGCATGGCGAAGGTTTCGACGAAATGGCCGAAGGCATCAAAGAATGGACCTTGGAAAAGGCCGCTAAAGAATGTGACATTCCAGCTGCCCAGATCAAAGAAGTAGCCGAATTGCTGGCTGCCAACATGCCCAATGTCTCGATTCATCCCGGCCGGCACGTCTCCTGGTACGGCAACGACTTCCAGCGCCAGCGCGCCCTGGCTTGCCTCACCGGCGTACTCGGGGCTTTTGGTGTCAAGGGTGGATTCGTGCCAGGCAAAGGCCCAGGCGGCTTGGCCAAATTTGGATGGCCGAAACATGAAGGGGAAGCAGAGGGCAATCTTCGGGAAATGGCCAAGGTACATCATTACTCTCCGCCTGGCACCCCGACCGATTTGATCCGCGACGCGGCCATCACCGGCAAGCCGTATCCGATCAAGGGCTGCGTCATCTGGGGGCAAAACCCGATCCAGACCATCCCCAATCAGGAAAAGACCATCAAGATGCTGGAGCAGATGGACTTTGTCATGTGCGTTGATGTTATGCCTACAGACATCACCATGTTTGCTGACATCCTCTTGCCTGACACCTCGTACCTCGAACGATACGACATGATCAAGACAGGTACCCAGTGGAATTTTGCCGACGAGCACAAGCAGTATATTGCCCCGAGGATGCCGCTGGTGGCACCCGGATTCGAACGCAAGGAAAGCATCTGGATCACCAACGAGATTGCCAAACGTATGGGCTACGGCGACAAGATCCCGGTCAAATCCCAGGAAGAGGCAGTCGATAAAATGCTGGCTGGCGTTAACCTTTCTATTGCTCAGATCAAAGCCGAAGACGGTATTCATATCCAGCCCGGCAAAGATCCTTATGGAGTGAAAGACGATTTGGTCGTCAAGTTCATGAACGAAGAGCTTAAAGAAAACGGCTACCCGGCTATCCCCACTTATATTCCCGTGGAACGGGCGCCAGCTGGCTATGCCCGCCTCCTCTACGGCCGCTCGCCGCTTCATACCTTCAACCGTACCCAGAACAATGCCTGGCTAATGGCGGAGAATGATGACAGTCCTGTGTGGGTAAACGACAAACTTGCCACTAAACTGGGACTCAAAGAGGGTGATACGGTTTCCATGGTCAATCAGGACGGGGTAAAATCCCGCACCACCACCAAGGTCAAGATAACACCTGGTATTCGCGAAGATTCTGTGTACATGTATCACGGCTTCGGCTCAATGAACCCGGAGTTGACTGTGGGCTACAACAAAGGCATCGATGACCAGAGCTTGATCACTAAGCTGGCTGTTGACCCTGAAACCGGCGCCCATGGGATGCGCAATAACTTTGTCAAACTCGTGAAGGTTAGCTGACCTTGGGGCTGCATATCCTGCAACCGTCGGACACGATCATTTCTGAAGGAGAATACCTATGCAATATGGCATGATTATCGATGTCGACAGGTGCGTGGGCTGCCATGCCTGCGTGATTGCCTGTAAAGCCGAGTGGGAAGTTCCCGCTCAATATAACCGCAACTGGGTGCATCGTCTCGGCCCGAGCGTTACCTCGACCGGAATGGCTGCGACCTACTATCCCGGTCTTTGCAACCACTGCAAGACCCCGACCTGTGTCCCTGTCTGCCCAGCCGATCCGGCAAGCGTGACCTTCAAGGACGCCAAATCCGGCAAGACTGTGACCATGGACGTGGCCGCAACCTGGAAGGATCCTTTCAACGGTACCGTCCAGATCGACAAAAAACGTTGCATCGGTTGCGGCGCCTGTCGCGACGCCTGCCCCTATGGCGCCCGCTATGTTGACGAAGGACTGAAGGATGAAAACAGCGCTGGCAAGGCTGACAAATGCACCTACTGCATGCCCCGCGTAGCTGAAAATTTGGAGCCTGCCTGTGTACAAACCTGTCTTGCCCGAGCTCGTATTTTCGGCGACCTCGACGATCCGAACTCTGAGGTGTCGAAATATGTAAAAAAAGGGGCCATCGGCCTAACCTCCAAGGCCGTGCAGATCGGGCCCAACGGCAAGTATTTCGGCAGCAAAAAAGGTGATATGGAGTTATTGCTGAAGGCTGCTCCACAGGAACTACCGAAGGTTTCCCTACGTCGGAGCATGCTGACCAAGATGTCGCTCACCGCTAAAAACCAGATCAAGGAACTCGGCCTCCTTGGGTTGGCCGGTGGCCTGCTAGTTAAATCTATGCAGGACGAAGAAAAATAAGAGATACAAGTAGATCGTTGTTCTTCGATACCCTGCCGCTCGCTTGAGCGGCAGGGTATTTTTTTTGGACGGGTGAGGTGGTCGACTGCCGGTACATTGTTTCAAAAAATGACTTTTCGAAACAATTCTGCTAGAATGAACTATCATTTAGTGAAAAACTGTACAATTCGCTTTTGTTCCAGCCCGAATACGTCGAAAGAATGTCATGGAAAAAGAAACGATACCCAACTCAGCTCCACCCGAGGAAGAAGAACCTCTCAGGGCCGCCCCAGCGAAACCGGAGCCCTCCGCTTTTGCACCTGACTGGCAGCCAACCTCACAGCCCGTTTTCGTGGTAGAAGATTCTTTTTATCGCTCCCGGACACCTCCCCGCCCAGTCCATTGGTCCATCGCCTGGTCCGACCTGATG
>CAITZN010000346.1 GCA_903896915.1 uncultured bacterium | reverse complement strand
TGCTTACTGTAGTTGGTTTAGTTACCATTATACCCCAGTAACCTTATGTACTCATATTGGTTTGAAGCAAGAGGTATCCAGCAATATATTTTGGAAACCGGCAAATTGAAAGATATGGTCGGTGCCAGCAGGTTGGTGGACGAGTTGTGCCAATTTTCCGGTTCCAGTGATCTGCTTCAAAAGGTGTTGGATGCAATTCCCCTTGCTGCAACAAAAGTTCATTTTTTACGACGAGCCGGAGGAGCATTTATTCTTTTGCTCGATAAAAAAGAGGATGCCATAGCACTCCAAAATCTCTGGACTTTAGTCGTCACTCATTATGCACCAGGTTTGGAGTGGATTGATGCACTGGGGGATGAAAAATCTACTGAGCCAGAAGCAGTAAAATCATGCAGCGACAAACTTTTATCACGCCGCAGTAACCCGCCCGTATCTTTGCCTGAAGCAAGTCCATTTGTGCGGTTTTCCGAGCGTACAGGGCGCGCAGGGGTTAAAAAAGATCTTGATGATTGGCTCGATATATCAACTACCCGTAAGCGAAAGATGAACAATGGGACTGAGGAGATTGGCCATCATTTTCTTCCTGTTCTTCCTGAAGAAGATAAGCACGTCTATGCATGGGCTCAAAGCTTTGATCCAAAAGAGGATGGTAGTGAAAGGCTGATGCCCTTTCTTGAAGGAGTTCAACCATCGCTTGGAGTAATTCATGCTGATGGCAATGGATTAGGTGTTGCTTTACAATCATTGCAGGCGGCAGCGCAAAAACCTGATGAGTATCAGTATATATATTGGGAATTTTCTCGTGCCATTGCCACAGCTACAAGAAATGCTGTTCAGGCTGCTACTAAAGACATTTTAATCCCGAAAGCGGTAAAAAATGGCAGTGTGTATATACTGCCCGCCCGCCCATTAGTCCTCGGAGGTGATGATATAACAATTATTGTGAGGGGGGATCTCGCACTTGACTATCTCAATATCTTCCTCCAAAATTTCGAAAGTGAATCTCAGAAGCAACTTGAGTTTTTACATGGTGGAATTCCTGAACTTCCTGAAAAACTGACGGCATGCGGGGGCGTAGCCTTTATTAAACCAACTCAGCCCTTTTTGCAAGCCTATGCACTTGCCGAATCTCTCTGTGCTCATTGCAAGAAACAGCCAACAAATGAGCAAAATCTTAAGCCTTCAAGCCTTGCATTTTATCGGGTCACTACTTCCTCAATAGGAAGATATGACACCATTCTCAAAGAGATAGAGACATATCTTCATAATGGCACCTATCATACAAAGACAATGGGAGCTTATGACGTCGTTGATACAAGTGGTTCTAATTTGCCACGGTTTTCTGACCTTAAAGAACTTCATGCATTGTTTGAGGTAAATGGCGGCCCAACCAAAATATTTCCCAGCTCTTATGCCCGTAAATTATTGACAGAAATGTCGAGAGCTCCCCAATTGGTACCTCAGCTATATGCACGATGGAGGCAAATGATTAAAAAAAGTGATCCGAGTGATTTGATAACATTCGATGGGATTATGAACAGAATGGGAGTTGGTGATCCTGCAACAAGCGCTTTTACTAACGTGATTGATGCGCATTCTTACACTCCATTAGGCGATGTAGTAAGCCTAACCTCCATCATGCAAAAATCATAGCATAATGTCGCAAACATCGAGAATACTCAATATTGAACTCCATGACTTCTGGCATGTTGGTACTGGTGAAGGCCGGGGTTCAGGCGACGACAGTGTTGTGAAGCTCAAAAACGGTCTCCCCTACCTGCCGGGAAGAGAACTCAAAGGCATACTTAAAGTTACGGCGAAGTGCTTGGAGAGTTGGGGGCATATCACTGAGGGAGAGACTGAGTGGTTATTTGGAAATAAAGGAAAAAACCCAGCAAAAATTCAGATAACTGGAGCAGAACTGGATAAAAACGATGCGGAATATCTTCTTGGCCTTGATAAATATGATTCAACACGTCAAGCACTCTTCGATAGTCTTTCTTCCACTGCCATCAATTATGAATCGGGTAATGCAACAAATAAAAGCTTACGCAGTATGGAAATAGTGATTCCCTGTGTTTTACAGGCTGAGATTACTTGTGAAGGAAAAGATTCCAAAACAATTTTTGATGTTTTAGAACGGTTGCTGCCATTAACCCGCGCCATAGGGGCCAGCCGCAATAGGGGTTTAGGGCGTTGCACTATGACTTTAAAAAAAATAGAGGGGTAATGCACAATGCATCAGGCACAGTTGCAGTTAGAGCTTCTTGATAATGTGGTTCAAAGCGTACGTTCGGCCACAGTTGGTGAGCATAAAAGTCTGGATGTTATCGCCGGTTCTGCTTTACTGGGATGGGCCGCATCGAAACTCTATACTCTACTGGGATCAGATGCCTTTATGGTATTTCATAGCGGCAAGGTCAGATTTGGTGATGGACTGCCAGCCACAGAAAATGGTGAGGCAGCACTGCCTATGCCTCTTTGCTGGCATGAAGATAAAGTTAATGGAGTAGCCTATAAAAACGGAGTGGTCGATGCTGGTAAGATCTATAATTGGTTTCACCAAAAACCTAATTGGGTTAAGCAACCTCGCCAGCTCCGCAACGGTTTCATTACGCAAAGCGGGCAAATCTTACTGCCTGCAAAATCGCACAGCCCACACATAGCAATTGTTCAAGAACCGGGTATTGATAACAAACTGTTTGGATATGAAAGCCTTGGCTCCACGCAACATTATATCGCAACGATAACTGCTGATGATGATATATCGGTGGAGTTATTCGGGCAAGTGGTATCAGAATTTCGCAGCAAAGTGATACGTATAGGGCGTTCGAAATCTACAGAATATGGCCGGGTAAAAGCAGAGATACTGGAAACCACAACAGAAAAAAAAATACCAGAAGATATTAGCGGTCAAAAGGAACTAACCCTTTGGCTCCGCTCTGACATGGCCATACGTGACAATCATGGAAGTCCCGTATTGCTACCGACCGACCCAACATGGATAGGTCTCCCCAAAGGGAGAATCACTAATGCATTTATACGATATCGCTCCTATGCACCGTATAATGCCTATCGGCAAGCACGTGATGTTGAACAGCAGGTATTGCTCGCAGGTAGCGTTATCAAATTTGAATTTGATGAGCCGTTAACAAAATGTCATGCAGAAATATTGGCCGGGGGACTTGGCACTCATCGAGAGGTTGGGCTGGGAGCTGTTGTAGTTAATCCAAAGTTATTGGAAGGAATCACTCCCTGTTTTGAGTCAACCCCCCAACAATCACAGGATTCTTCAGACACAGCAGATCGGGCAACACAGAAAGTCAGCAAACCCCGCAATAGTCTATTGATTCCTTTCCTTGAAAAACGGGCCAGGCGAACTTTATGCCAACAGGATTCGAAGCAATGGGCAGTTGATAAACTGGAAATTTTAAGAACCCAATACCTGAGTGCACGAAATTACAATGGGATCAAAGATGACCAGGCTTTTGGTCCCGGCAGGTCACAATGGCGCCGGGTCTATGAAGCGACGACGGGAGTAACCCCTGACGAGGTTAAAATGAAATTATTTACTAATACCGATTGCGTATGCAGGGAGGGTACCGATGAACGCAAGGGTGATGATGATTGGTCAATCGAAATTTCAAAAGGTCGCACTTTATCAGGATGGCTGAATACAGAGGTTAAAGGCATAACAGGTGAACCTGATTTTAATTTACGCCTGCAATGGTTAACCCGATTGGCTGAAACGCTAAGGGATAATCCAAAAGGAGAACCCGAATGAATGCAAACTATCCATACTGTCACCTGGCTCGTATTGTCCTGCAAACAACATCACCACTCTCTATAGGCACTGGATTTGGAGATGGTTTACAGGATGCCCTTGTAGTTCTTGATGCTAATGCTCTCCCTGCACTCCCAGGAACGAGTATTGCTGGTGTTTTGCGGCATCTCTATTTCGATGTTTCTCAAGATAAGAACAAAACTAACACATTATTCGGCTTTCAAGAAGATAAGGATGGAATGGATTCTCGGGTAGAAGCCAGTTGGGGGCATATTCATGATTGGAAAAACAAACCTGTAGATGAACTGCAAACCGCTGTAATCGATAGTGATCCGATATTAATACCTTTAGTTAATCAACCTCTGCCTGTACGAGACGGCATACGTATCGATAATTTTGGCGTAACGGTTGACCACAGCAAATTCGATTGTTCCTATGTACCAATTGGACATCGCTTTACTTTAGATGTGACTTTTTGGGACACACAACATTCATCCGAATGGGATACCCTGCTCAGCCTTTTCTACTCACCCTTTTTCTGTCTCGGATCGAGAACAAGAGCTGGCTTCGGTGCTTTTAATGTTGAGAGTATTCGAACTGCGGAGTTTGATCTCCGAACGCATGATGATCTGGAAAGGTACAGTAAGATTTCCCCTAAGCTTTCTGAGAACAATCCTGAGTTAAAAGAAATAGATCCAGCAGCAAAAGTTGCCTTAACAACGAAACACGACAGTGCTTATGCAACAATCCGCCTTACCCTAAATCCAGAAGACGGAGGCTACCGTTTTGGGTCAGGGAAATTTTCATTAGGTAACCATGCTGCTAAAACTGCTGATCAACTACCATTGAGTGAGCAAAAGATAGTCTGGGAGAATAATTGCGGTAAAATATCTGAAAACAGATTTGTTGTTGTTCCTGCAAGCAGCGTCAAGGGAGCAATAAGCCATCGGGTTGCGTTCCATTACAATCGGCTTATTGAACATTTTGTCACAACAGATCTTGAAAGGAGTACCCTCAAAGACCCTCAAGAGAACCCGGGAGTTATAGCGTTGTTCGGTTATGCAAAAGGCAATGATGAGGGCAAGGCTGGTCTACTATGGTGGAAAGAAGAGTATCTCAACCCCTCTATAATTAAGACACACTACCACAACCATATTGATAGTTTTACCGGAGGTGTACGCAAAGGGATGTTATTCACCGAAGAAATTGTTCACGATGTGGGCTATACCCTCACGGTTAAGATAAAAATGCCAACAAATACAAACCAGAATACACTGAAAGCCCTTAAAATGAGTTTTGAGGATTTGGCAGAAGGCCGTTTGGCATTAGGAGCCAGTGGTAGAGGGCATGGGTATTTTACAGGAGAATTGACTTGGCCGGACATACAACAAACCAGCGTTGAAAATGAGCAGTGAAGAGAAAATCATTGAAGCGTTCAAGAAGGTGGCCAGCAAAAGCAATATGGCCTCTAATCTTGAAATTGCTTACCTCAACATAAAGAGTGAGCAGTTTACAGACCATGCTGAACTCAATAAAAGAGTCTGTGGTTATAAGGCTACTTCCGGATGGCTTACTCTCCAGTCCAAAAATATGTTACTGGATGATTGGCTGGAGAACAAAAATGACTTTGGTT
>CAITZN010000345.1 GCA_903896915.1 uncultured bacterium | reverse complement strand
GTTCATATCAGTCTCACCCTCCGTACTCTCAGACACGGGCAGGACGATTCCCTGTTTCTTGAGACCGACACCTTCATCCGGAAGGTTTTAGGCAATCATCTGTATGGCACCGGCAATACGACTCTGGCCTCGGTTACCGGGCAACAGCTTAAAAGCAGGGGCCTGATGCTCGGTGTTGCCGAATCCTGTACCGGCGGGCTTATTGCCAGCAAAATCACTGAGACGCCGGGCAGTTCCCAGTGGTTCGGCGGCGGAGTGATCGTCTATTCCAACGAACTGAAACAGCTTCTGCTTGATATCAACCCTGCCCTGCTTGCCGAACACGGGGCGGTGAGCGCTGAGACGGCCCGGGCTATGGCCGGTCAGGCGGGAGCCCGGCTTCACTGTGACATCGCGGTCGCAGTGACCGGCATCGCTGGGCCCGATGGCGGCACGACCGAAAAACCGGTCGGCACCGTGTACCTAGGTCTTTTGTACCAGAACAAAGTCAGCGTCCGGTTGTGTCATTTTACCGGTTCGCGTCGGCAGATTCAGGAGAAAACCGCGCACACCGCACTTGATCTGGTGCGCCGTGCTTTACTCGAGAATTAATACAGGTCAGACAAGGAGAGATTTTCATGACAGTGTCCAATGATGTAAGCGAAGGCCGCCTGAAAAGCATTGATAATGCCATCGTCCAGATCCACAGGCAGTTCGGTAAGGGATCGATCATGCGGTTGGGGACCACGGAACGGGAAAATATTCCGGTCATCCCCACCGGCATCCTTTCTGTTGACCTGGCCCTTGGGGTTGGCGGTCTGCCGCGTGGACGGGTCACCGAGATCTATGGTCCGGAGTCTTCGGGAAAGACAACCCTGGCTCTGCATGTCATTGCCGAAGCGCAGCGCAGGGGCGGAAACGCCGCCTTCATCGATGCTGAGCATGCCCTGGATACCAGTTATGCCGAGCGGTTGGGGGTGGATACCGACAATCTCCTTATTTCTCAGCCGGATTTTGGCGAGCAGGCTCTGGAAATTGCCGAGATTCTGATCCGCAGCGGCGGCATTGATGTGGTGGTCATCGACTCGGTTGCCGCTTTGGTGCCTCGCGCCGAGATAGACGGCAATGTCGGCGATCAGCATGTCGGGCTCCAGGCCCGGCTCATGTCGCATGCCATGCGGAAATTCACGGGGGTCCTCAGCCGCACCAACACCGTGCTTATTTTCATCAACCAGATCCGGATGAAAATCGGGGTCATGTTTGGTAACCCTGAGACGACCACGGGTGGCAATGCCCTGAAATTTTACAGTTCCATCCGCATCGACATCCGCAAGACCACCCAAATCAAGGAAGGGACGGAAGCTATCGGCAATCTGACCAAGATTAAAATCGTCAAAAACAAGGTAGCCCCTCCCTTTAAACATGCGGATGTGGATATCATCTATGGTGAGGGAATTTCACGAACCGGCGATCTGATCGATCTGGGCGTAACCCACGGAATAGTGGACAAGAGCGGTTCCTGGTACTCCTATCAGGAGGAACGTATCGGCCAGGGGCGTGAAAACGCCAAGAAATTCATGAAAGAACATCCGGAAACCATGGACAGCATCGAACAGAAACTTCGACTTGCCTTGGGAATGGCAGTCACCGGAGAGGAACCAGCGCCAGTATCAGCACCAGCACCTAAGAAACCCGCTGCCTGACCGTTTTTCTCATTTTTTCCGCATCGCCCCAGTCAAAGGATTGGGGCGATGCGGGACCCCAGACCCTACCGTAAATTCTCAACGAAGTATTTTCATCAACCCATCGATGGAGGTGAGCACTTTGCGTATCCATGCCTTGCAGCATGTTGCTTTTGAAGGACTTGGTTCTATCGGCCAATGGATAAGTGAGCAAGGGCACCACCTGACCCTCACCCGGCTGTATGCCGGCGACGCTCTTCCCCGGCCTGATGCTTTAGACCGGTTGATTATTATGGGCGGGCCCATGAATATCTACGAGGACGAGCAGTATCCCTGGCTGACAGGTGAAAAGGCGTTGATTAGAAATGTCATCGATGCCGGAAAATCTGCGGTCGGCATTTGCCTTGGCGCGCAACTGCTGGCCGACGCACTCGGTTCTCCGGTCTTTGCCGGACCGGAAAAGGAAATCGGCTGGTTGCCGATTACGTTAACGGAAGCCGGGAAGAAAACCGCCCTGCTCTCTGGCCTGCCGGGCCAGGCAACCGTCTTTCACTGGCATGGCGACACCTTCAATCTGCCTCCAGGCGCGGTGCATCTGGCGGAAAGTGCGGGATGTAAGCAGCAGGCCTTTCTCTATGACAACCGCATCCTCGGGCTGCAATGCCATCTGGAATCGACCCCGGAAACAGTGCAGGAGATTCTGGCCCATTGCCACGATGAACTTGTGCCCGGCCGCTCTATCCAAACCGCGGCCGAGATCGTCGGTGCTTCTCCTGAGATGTATCTGCACATCAACAACCTGATGGCGATCCTGCTATCCCGGTTGCCGCAGTAAATGTCACGGCAAACCTCTGCGAGTCAGCCTTCAAGAGCCCTCTGCTCCTTGAAGCGGACCAATGCTGCCAATAACTGGCAGCAGGGTGTTGGCACCTGATATTTCTGCCCCTGGGCGACCACATAACCGACCATGGCTTCGACCTCGGTCGGTTTCTTGTTTTCCAGATCCTGGAGCATGGAGGGGCGATGATTGTAGGTCGCCGGCACCAGTTGTTCGTAAAATAATCGTTTGTACTGGGCCGCCTCGGACCAAGGTGTGGTGCCGCCCATTGCCGAGATGACGGCGAAGGTTTCCTCTATCACCGTGTCCATGAGCGCACGGGTTTCACTGCTTTCCGCCAAGGCTCCGTAATGGACGCCCAAAATAGCCCCCAGCGGGTTAAGAGCGCAGTTGTAGAGGAGTTTGGCAAAGAGCGATTGGTAAATATCCTCTACCGCAACACTGGGAAGCCCTGCTTGGGCAAGGGCTATGGCGAATTGATGGGCTGCCGTTGGAATCTCGCCGCGCACACAACCTCCCACATGCACGGCATCCGCTGAAACCGTGATCCGTACCGAACCCGGACGGGTTATCTCAAACCCGGTAATCACCCGGGCTCCCAGGCTGCGCGCTCTGCCGAAACGCTGCTCGACTTTTTCGAGATTGCCGCAACCGTTCTGCAGTGAGATCACCGGGCTGCTGCAACCGGCAAGCGTTGCGATATCGGCAATGGCCGCTTCGGTGTCATAGCTTTTGGTGGTGAGCAGGATCGCGTCATAACTGCTGCCGTCCCGGCCCTGAATATCCTGCAACAAGCCGAGACGATCCCCCGCAACCAGATACTCGCCGAAGATGCCAGTAACTTCCAGCCCATCGCTTTTTATAGGAGCAATGAAGCGCTCCCTGAGCACCAGGTCAACCTGGTGACCATCCGCGGCCAGCATGCAGCCGATTGCCTGGCCCAGTGCTCCAGCCCCATATATCAAAAATCGCATTTCTGCCTCCAATCGAGATGACTAACGTTCTTGCCGGAAGATCCTGAAAAATGTACTCTGATTAAGTATCATTTTGCAATAATCAGCCTTGTTTGACCGGAATTTAACGTGCCCTTTCGAGGAGAGATAGTGGAACTGATCCTAATCGCCGCTATGGCCGCTAATCGGGTGATCGGTCGCAACAATGCCATCCCCTGGCAGATCCCCGAAGAAATGGCGCATTTTAAAGCGACCACCATGGGGCATCCTGTGATCATGGGTCGGAAGACCTATGCCTCCATCGGTGGTCCGCTCCCGGGGCGCCGCAACATCATTGTGACTGCCAACCCCTCCTTCCGGGCTCATCCGGATTGCACCGTGGCGGTTTCTCTTGC
>CAITZN010000344.1 GCA_903896915.1 uncultured bacterium | reverse complement strand
CTCTATGCCTTGAAATTCACCCGCATCGATCCCTTTGTCGGTTTCTTCCCCGGCCTCAAGGCGTTCACCGCCGCCGTCCTGGGCGGGATCGGCAATCTGACCGGAGCCTTGCTGGGCGGAATCGTGCTCGGCATGCTTGAAACCTTTGCCGGCTCCTATCTCGGCGTCTTCACCATGGGGGCCGCAGGCTCGGAATACAAGGATATATTTGCCTTCAGCATCCTCATCCTGGTACTCATCTTCCGGCCGCAGGGCCTGATGGGTACCAATGTTGGCCAAAAGGCCTAAGGAGAAGAGATGTTCACCCATTTCAGCAAAGTCTTTCTGCACAAACTTAACACAGGCATCTGGCCCTACCTGGCCGTGCTGGTCCACATCGGACTGGGAACCGGCCTGGTCTACAGCGCACCGCGTTCCAATCTCGCCTTCCTGGTCTTAATCAGCTCGCTCCTGTCTCTCTATTTTTTCAAGACCGACAACCGGTTCAAACTGATTGCCGGCACCCTCCTGGCCCTGCTCATTTTCCCGGTCATCGGGGTCCGCAACATTTTCTATCTTGAGGTTATTTTTCAGATCAGCGTCTTTGCCGCCCTGGCTCTTGGCCTCAATATAGTGGTCGGTTTTGCCGGCTTGCTCGACCTCGGCTATGTCGCTTTTTATGCGGTCGGGGCCTATCTCTGGGCCTTCTTCGGCTCGCAGCAGTATTTTGTGCTGCACTTTGCCCCCGGCACTCAGCCCTCGAACCTGCCGTTCCTCCTGCCCGGCGACGCTTTCTATCTCTTTCTCTTTGTTGCCATTATCGTGGCCGCCCTGACCGGCATCATCCTCGGACTGCCTGTCCTGCGGCTGCGCGGCGACTATCTGGCCATCGTCACCCTGGGATTTGGTGAAGTGATCCGAGTGCTGGCCAACAATTTGGACAAACCGCTCAACTTTACCAATGGCCCCCAGGGCATTACCCCGATCCAGCGCCCTACCATGCCAGAAGCGGTGGTCGACGGTTTCAATACCCTCTTCGGCCCGCTCATCGGCCACAGGGTCAATGCCGCCGATATGTACAACCTGCTGTTTTATCTGCTGGCCCTGCTGGTAATCCTGGCCATTATCCTGGTCACCCGAAGATTGAACGACTCCAAAATCGGCCGGGCCTGGATTGCCATCCGCGAAGATGAAACCGCCGCCATTGCCATGGGGATCCCTCTGGTGCGGATGAAACTGACCGCCTTTGCCGTTGGCGCCTCCTTTGCCGGGGTCATGGGCGTGCTGCTCGCCGCCAGCCGCACCTTTATCAGCCCCGAGTCCTTCTCGTTTATGCAGTCCATCGGTGTGCTGTCCATGGTCATCCTCGGCGGCTCCGGCTCCATTCCCGGAGTGATCCTGGGCGCGGCCGTGGTCACCATCCTCAATCTTCAGATCCTGCAGGGGTTTTCCCTCTACTTAAGCGAACTGCGCCAGAGCGAAGCAATTATTCCGCTCATCAACTTCGCCTGGAAAGACCTGTCCACCCAGTTGGATCCGGCCAAATACCAACGTCTGCTCTTCGGCCTGATCCTCATCCTGATGATGATCTTCCGTCCCAAAGGGTTGATCCCAGCCAAGCGGCGGCAGCGGCGGCTCGCTGACGATCAGGGGCAATAAGAAAAAATATGGCACTGCTGGAAACCATTAATATCGTCAAATCCTTTGGCGGCCTCACAGCCATCAATAGGGTCAACTTCCAGCTTGAGGCCGGGAGGATTGTCAGTATCATCGGTCCCAACGGAGCCGGCAAGACCACCTTGTTTAATACCCTGACCGGCATCTATCAGCCCGACCAAGGCCAGATCAACTTCAACGGTCGATCCCTGCTCGGCCTGCGTCCCGACCAGATTGCCAAACGTGGCATCTCACGCACCTTCCAGAATATACGGCTGTTCGGCGATATCTCGGTGATTGAAAATATTCTAATCGGCATGCATGTGCACCTCAGGCAATCTCCCCTCGACTGCCTGCTGCACCTGCCTTCTTTCAAAAAAGAGGAAAAGGATGCCGAACACAAAGCAGTCGAGCTGATGCACTATGTGGGTTTACGGGGTGTGGGTAACGAACTGGCCAAGAATCTGCCCTATGGCGGTCAGCGCCGTCTCGAAATTGCCCGGGCTCTGGCCGCCGAGCCCTTGCTCCTGTTACTCGATGAACCGGCGGCAGGCATGAATCCGCAGGAAACCGAGGATGTTATCCTGCTGTTTCGCAACATCCGCGATGAAAAAGGAATCACCATCCTGCTGATCGAACACGATATGCGGGTAGTCATGAATATTTCCGAACATATCTGCGTCATGGACTATGGCGAGAAGATTGCCGAGGGCACACCGGCGCAAATCCGCGCCGATGCCCGGGTGATCGAGGCCTACCTCGGTCGCGGTGCGGTGGCCGCACAGCACGAGGCGCAACGCTGATGAGCCTGCTGACCCTGACCAATATCCAGAGTTCTTACGGCCACATCCAGGCGTTGAAGGGGATTACCCTAACGGTCGCAGAAGGAGAAATTGTCACCCTGATCGGTGCCAACGGTGCGGGAAAAAGCACCACCCTGCGCACCATCTCCGGCATGATGCATCCGAGTGCGGGCCAAATTCTTTTTAACGGCACGGATATTTCCCGGATGG
>CAITZN010000343.1 GCA_903896915.1 uncultured bacterium | reverse complement strand
GGCAGGGAAGGGGTGACGAATGTCTGAAGAGCGCAGGGAAATGTTCAGGCAACTGGCGGCTTACAGCCATGTGGGCATGACTTTTGTCTTTTCTATCCTGATCGGATTTGGCATGGGATGGGCACTTGATAATAAAGTTTTTAATGGTAAAACAGCTCCTTATCTTACTTTTATTTTTTTTGGTTTTGGTATCCTGGCCGGATTTAAAAATCTCTGGGAGCTGACCAGGGAAATGAAAGATGAATAATTATTGTAAAGCAGTCGGCAGCAATGTTGCTGATGTTGAAGTCCATCTGGTTCGGCGTGTGATGATCTTCAGCGGATTATTGACGGCCGTATTGGCCTTCGGTGGCTGGTATATTGCCGGTTGGTGTTTTTCCCGGTCGGTTTTGATTGGCGGCATACTGGTCAATGGCAGTTTTGGGCTGCTTAAGACAGATATCAAGCAACTGATGGAACGGGTAGGGAACGAAGACGGACCTCAGGGAACAGCGTTCACATTGGAAAGAACCCGGTTTTTCCTGAAATTTTATGCCCGTCTGGTTGTGTTGGGATTACTGTTAGTAGTGCTGGCCTCGCAGGCGGCGATCGATGTGATCGGCTTAACTTTGGGGCTTACCACTGTTATGTTCAGTGTTGTTATTATCGGCTTGAGCACAGGAAAATGCTGGACGCCGAGCAAAGTTTGAGGAGAGTGTAGGTCATGGAACATCCGATATTATTTATCTCGCTAATTCTGCAAGCATTAGGTTTGCCAGTACCCCATACCCCGGTTGGGAGCGGCCTTCTCGAACAAGTGTGCGAACCGTACATGACGTATACTTGGATGGTCATGGCCTTCCTCATCATTGTCCCTAAATTGACCATGGGGAAGATGGAAATGGTGCCGGGTAGTGGACAGAATTTTTGGGAAGTGATGATCGGCGGCTTGATGGATTTTTTTGCTGAGAATCTCGGCGAAAAAGGGGCAAAGATGCTGTTTCCCATGATGGCAACTTTTTTCTTCTATATCATTCTTGCCAATATAATCGGACTTATTCCCGGCTTCATGTCGCCCACTTCAAATCTCAATATTACTCTTGGAATGGCAATTATTGTCTGGGTAACCCATCATGTGTTGGGCTTCAAGCACCACGGACTGAGTTATTATAAACACTTCATGGGTCCGAGCCCTGTACTGGCTCCTTTCATGTTTCTGCTGGAATTGATCAGTAATTTTGCCCGACTGATTTCACTCTCTATGCGTCTTTTTGGGAATATTTTTGCTAAAGAAGTCTTGCTGTCGGTGCTCTTCATGCTGGCAGGAGCCTTCTTCGCACCGTTGCCCATACTGTGTCTTGGCGTTCTGGTCTCAGTGATTCAGGCTGTTGTTTTTGTGCTCCTTGCTGTGATTTACTGCGCTGGAGCCATGGAGCACGCTCATTAATAAGTTTTTAGATTTCCGTTCAACGGAGAAGAAGGCCAACATTATATAACTTTTAGTACGGAGGAACAAAACAATGGATAAACTTAGTCTCGCTCTGATTTGTATCGGCGCTGCTCTCAGTATCGGTCTGGCTGGTCACGGTGCAGGTGTTGGTATGGGAAATGGTCTCCGCGGCGCTTGCGATGGCGTAGCCCGCAATCCAGAAGCAAAAGGTGCTATTACCACCACCATGATTCTTGGTATGGCTCTTTGTGAGTCCATCGCTATTTATGGTCTGGTTATCGCCTTCATCCTGCTGTATGCAAATCCCTTCAAATCAGCGCTCGGTCTGTAATTCTGATCGATAAAAGGGAAACGCCTTATCAAGGGCTGCGGCTATTGCCGTAGCCCTTTTTTATTGCTATTCTTTCAGCATGACCACCTGCGTTATCAATCCTCAAAGAAACAACGGAGAACCCCAGTTACCTCCCGTTGGCATCCTTGCCGTTAATCCGTCAGACAGTTCCTGCTTCGCCGAACTCGCAAAAAAATTCGGATTGCGAAAGCATTTTCTTTTTAATTCTAATTTGTTTTCTGGAAAATCACTGTTTCTTGCCGGCCCAGCAGTTGGGGCTCCTATGGCAGCCATCTGTCTCGAGAAAATTATTGCTATGGGGGCATCTCAAATCATTCTTTACGGCTGGTGCGGGTCGCTTACGCCTTCCCTTCGTATCGGTGATCTCTTCATGCCGACCAGGAGT
>CAITZN010000342.1 GCA_903896915.1 uncultured bacterium | reverse complement strand
GGAAATCGAGAAGCAGGAACGCCGCAAGGCTGAACTCGAAGCACTGATGGCCACCCCGGAATTGTACGGCGACCAGGAGCGCTGGACCGCCACCAGCAAGGAATACGGGCAGGTAGAGCGATCTCTGGAGCGGATCTACCAGAAATGGGAGGAGGCGCAGCAGGCCATGGAAGCCCTTGAAAAAGAAGATGCCGCCGGTGGCAGCCAATAGAGCCCTACTTCCAGCACTTAGAAATGAGAAACAAACCATCGACCTGTGCGGCCGATGACCATATCCCTTTGCGGAGAAAAATGATGAAAAAAATTGTGGGAATTATTCTTTGCCTTGTCGTTGTCGGCAGTGCCGGAGCGTACCTGATGATGCAGAAGAAAGGTGCGGCGGCCAGCCTGTATGCCCGGTACCTGCCCCAGGATGCGGTAGCCACCGTCAGCCTCACCCATCTCAACACCATCACCGACACCTTTGCCGCTACCCCCCTGGGCCGTTTCCTGGCCAAAGACACCATGAATGCTATTATGGAGGAGATGCGGGTCAAGCAGAAGGACAGGGCAGAGTATGACCAGATGCATGACACCTTCGCCCAGATTATGAACAATCCCGCCTTCCGTGCAGTGTTCGGCGACGATGCGACCGTGGCCCTGCTGTCGCCTGATCAACAGGCCCTGGCAAAGGATCCGGTCAACGCCCTGCGCGCCTCCCTGGTCGTTGTAGCCGTGACGCCAGCCTCCGGGGCGCTCGACCTGTTCAGTCGCCTGGTGACGAGCAACACCGTCACCAAAGAGACCATCGAGGGACTCCAACTGACCAAGATAATGATTGATCCCAAACAAACGGTTTATGGTTATGCCGACGGGCAGACCGTACTGCTTGCTTTCGGCCCCGCAGCCATCAAGACCTGCATGGCGGCCCGCAAAACGGAAAATTCCCTGGAAAAGGCAACCGCCTTCAAAGAGGCGATAACCTTCTGGCAGCCCTATCCTGTAGAGAAAACCTATAGTCGGTTTTTTCTCAACACCGCCCAACTGACAGAACTCACAAAGACCTCGGGCAATCCTGAAGCCAAACAGAGCGGCGAGCTGTTGCAGGGGGTGGCCTCTATGTATTCCCTTACCTTCACTACCGTCCAAGGCCTGGAGAGCAGGGCCCGCACTAAATACCGCTACGATCAGTTGCACCCCATGGTGAAAAGCGCGATTGACTCAGCATCAACAAAAAACCAATCCCTGCATCTGCTGCAGGAGCAGTCTTTAGCCTACAGCTGGGCCTCATCGCTGCGGGTTAAGATGATTATGGACTCCTTGGCGCCCCAGAAAAAAGGGGCTCAGCAGGCCGACACTGCTGTCCGCGAAACCTTCGGTGTTTCGGTGGACGAACTGGATCGGGCCGTCGGGCCCCAATACGGGGGTGTCTTCAGTGATATCGTCAACACCGGCCTTTTTCCCGTGCCGAAAATGACGATTTTCCTCGGGATTCGCGACCGGAAGATCGCCGAAACTGCCCTGAACGGCATGCGGCGAAAAATCACCGGCTTTGGCCTGGCCAGCGAAGAACAGGAGGTGGTGGCGGGCAGCACGATCTATTCATGGCCGGTACTTCCCGGCGATGCGGCCCAACCGGCGATGGTGCTCACTGATTCCATGTTCTATCTGGCCAGCAGCAAGCAACCCCTGAAGGATATCCTTTCCGGCCAGGCGGCCACCTCTACCCTAGCAGCACCGGTCGCGGAAAAGCTCGGTCCTGAACTGAGCGCTCGAATCAGCCGGGCCAATTTCGGCAGCGTGGTTCTCTACCCGGAACGGATGGCGCGTCAGGCCGGTGACATGCTCGACTGGTTGGCCGGTATTCTGGCCACGACCAAAAACATTTCAATTTCCAGGCTCAGCCGGGAGTGGCGCCAGCTGATGCAATCGACCGAATTGATAGCCATC
>CAITZN010000341.1 GCA_903896915.1 uncultured bacterium | reverse complement strand
GTGTTATCCATAACGAAACATCCACCGGTCACCCGTCGTCCAACCCGCTTAGGATTGTTATTGCCATGAATCCGATAGATAGCACCCTTGCTCGTTCGGTGAGACAGGGCAGTTTTAAAGGGTCCCATGTAGTTTAGTGGGTCTCCAGGTGGAACCGCCTTGGGAAGATCAATTCCACGTTCTTGAAACACTTGCCGTGAATAAGGTGTTGGATACCACCAGGGATTAAAGTAGATTCCAGTGACAGTACCGAGTCCGAGAGGGTACGTTTTGAGTCCCTTAACGGCTGTGCCGACTGTATACTCTGCGATGGGTGTGCGCTCTGCACCATTTTTCTTCTCATAGAGTGTCAGTACGTTACGACTGATGCTGATCTCAATGTAATACGAAAGGCCCGACACGGGTGAAACAGCAACGGGGCTGTTGGAATTCGGCGTCGGGAGAGGTTCCGCGTACAGAATGGAGACAGCTAATATAAAGAACAGCAGCGCGGTGGTGATAATTTTGGAAAACATCAATACAAGCCCTTCTTTTTCACCAAGATTATTCACCATACCTATCTCATGGCAATATGGTGCCAACAGCTATTGTACATCAATATTTTTCACACCATCCGGTCGCCAGCTCGGTGGAATCACATGCGACCCTGCTTTCTCTTTGCCCGGCAGGAGAGTCCCGTACGTCACAGACATTCTTCCGAAGCGGTCGTTTATACTGTCCATGGCTTGAGTGGCAAATAGTTTCTTGCGCTCATCCTCGAAAAGTGGCAACTGCTCCGCTTGGTGTTTGAGGTTACTCAGGCTGATGCCAAGGAGCCTGACGGGCTGTTCCAAGTCAACAGTGTTCAGGATACTGAGTGCTGCTCGGAAGATCTCATCGCTGAGGTTGATGTAGTTCTTCAGGGTGGTCTGCTTCCCCCATGATGAGAAGAAATCAGCATACCTCACGTAGAGGTGAATAGTCTTGCCGCTAACGTTGTAGCGCCTTGCACGACTGCCGACCATTTCTGAGAGTTGCAGCAGGAAACGCCGAATCTCTGCAGGGTCGTCAATATCCCGCTCCAGTGTCATCGAATGGCCGACGCTCTTGACATCATCCTCTTTACCAAAGCGGACTACCGGTGAGTGGTCGATTCCCTGACCCATCTCTTTCAGTCGTTTGCCTATTATACCAAACTTCTTGGTCAGCCGGGTTTCCTCACAGCGCCCCAACTCCCCACAGGTGTAGATCGACATCATATTGAGGTGTCGCTGCATCTTCTTGCCGATACCGCAAAGCTCCTTAATCAACATGTGTTCCAGAGTACGGGAGACGTTATCTGGCTCAATAATGGTTAGCCCGTCCGGCTTCTGCATGTCCGAGGCAAGCTTTGCCAGCAACTTGTTTGGTGCAATGCCGATAGAGACGGTGATGTCAAATTGGTATTTGATGCGAGCTTTTATAATATATGCGATGTTCTCCGCACTACCGAAGATGGAAAGAGAATGGGTGACGTCCAGCCATGACTCATCAATACTGAATGCCTCGACTTCCGGGGTATAATCGCGGAAAATCTCATTCATTTTGGTGGAGGTGTACTGGTACTTTTTGTTATCGCCAACAACGATGAGCAGCTCAGGACAGGTTCGCTTGGCCTCCCAAATGGCCATACCTGTTTTTACGCCTTTGGCCCTGGCTTCATAGGAACTGGTTGTAATTACCGTTCGGCCATGACCGCCGACTACGGCAATTGGTTTCCCTCGTAACTCCGGGTTGGCCGATTGCTCAACAGAAGCAAAAAACGCATTGGCGTCTATGTGAAGTATGGTGCGGTGATCGGTCATAAAATATCCACGACAACGGATGAATACTCAAATTGCAACGCTTCGCATGGATCGGAAATAGCGCACCAGCATGGGCACTACAATCATTGCGACAAGGACGAGCAACATTGTAGTATTCGGGTCTTTAAAGTAGGAATTCAGGCGCAACGTCGTGATCGCAATGACGGCGAAATAAAGCATGTCTCCAGTAATTGCAATGGCCCAACCGGCAATGAATCCGTG
>CAITZN010000340.1 GCA_903896915.1 uncultured bacterium | reverse complement strand
CTGCGGTCTCGTCCTGATCATCAGGGAGTTCCGGTGTCCGGCGCAGCGCCGCCTCGATACGGGCAATCAGAACCCGGGGGCTGAAGGGTTTGGTGACATAATCATCGGCGCCGCATCCCAGGCCGGAGATAACATCGTCGTCTTCGCTTTTAGCGGTCAACATGATGATCGGCAGCGCCCGGGTCGTCTCCTGGTTGCGCACCGCCCGGCATATTTCGTTGCCGTCCTTGCCGGGCAGCATCAGATCGAGCACCATGGCATCGAAGTGTTCACGGTTCAGCAGCTGCAGCGCTTCCTCGCCGCTGTCGGCGCAGGTGACATTGAATCCCGATTTGATCAGATTGTAACTGACAAGCTGTTGGATGTCGGCATCGTCCTCGACAACCAGAATGCTCGGTTTGCTCACAGGGTTCTCCTTTTGAAGTTGGGCAATAGCATTGTTTTTGGCATAGTTATGCAGTGCCCTCACAGTTGCAATAAAAAAGGAAAAAGCTAATGGTATCCTAATCTATTTTTAATGGACCAGTAATCAATACCCGATATAAGTAACGTAATGGTTTGTTGATGGACAACAAGTGAATAATCTGGAGGAAGCCTGTGAGTAGACATATGCATTTTCATCGCGAGATCGACCAGCTGAAAAAGATGATCCTCGATCTGGGCGTTTTGGTGGAGGACCGGCTGCGTCGCGCCTGCACCATTCTGGAAACTAAAAACGAGGTAGAGGCCCAGGCTATCATGAACTCGGACTGGGAGATCGATGACACAGAAATACGGGTGGAGGAGGAATGTTTGAAGATCCTCGCCCTGCATCAGCCGGTGGCTCGGGATCTGCGGTTGATTGTCTCCATTATCAAGATCAATAGCGAACTGGAGCGGATCGCAGATATCGCGGTCAATATCGCCAAGCGGATACTCACCATCAACAAGTGCAAGACTGCTGATTTCGTTTTTGTTCTCGATTATCAACACATGGCCGCCAAGGTCCTGGAGATGGTGAAGACGAGCCTAGACTCCCTGGTGACCGAAGATGCCGGCTTGGCCCGCAAAATTTTCCTCATGGACGACGAGGTCAACAGGATGCGTGATGCGGCCTATCGAACCGTCATTGAAGAGATCGGCCTTCGGGGGAATAATGCCGCCTGCCTCATCAACATCTATCTGATAGCCCGCCATCTTGAGCGTATCGGCGACCGGGCCATGAATATCGCCGAAGAGGTCATCTATCTGGTGGAAGGCGAGATCGTTCGCAGCAGCGAGGATCCGCACTGAACGCGTCTATCACCCTTTCTTTTCCTAACCGTCTACAACCTGATTTACCTAAACACCTAACTGGTTGCCCAGGCAGGCCCCGGTTTCCAGGGCAGCCTTGATCCAGGGGTGATCCAGGGGCACGACTTTGCGCTTGCCTACCACCTCGGCCAGTTGTACCAGCTCCGTGGACTCACCCTTTACGGCCACCATGCAGCCGAATTGGCGGGCATCGATCGCAGCAACACAGGCGGTGCCCAGCCGTGTCGCCAGGATGCGGTCGGCGGCAGAGGGTGTTCCGCCTCGTTGTACGTGGCCCAGAATGGTTACTCTGCTTTCCAGGCCGGTGAGTGCTTCCAGTTGTCCTGAAAGGCGCAGGGTGTTGGAGGTATGGTTGACCCTGAAGGCATCGAGGGCGGTGATGATTTTCTTTTGTTTCTTTTCGTCCTTGGTGGCTTGTTTTTGCTCCTGCAACTGGGCCAGCTCTTTGGCATCCTCCTGAGAGAGGGCCCCTTCAGAAATCGCGACGATACTGAAATTTTTGCCCCGGTGCCGTCGTCTGCGGATGGCATCGGCCACCTGTTTGACATCGTAGGGGATTTCCGGAATGAGGATAACGTCGGCGCCGCTGGCCACGCCGGCACCTAAACCGAGCCAGCCACTGTTGTGGCCCATGATCTCAACGACGATGATGCGGTGGTGGCTATGAGCGGTGGAATGGAGGCGGTCGATGGCCTCGGTGGCGATCGACAGGGCCGTGTCGAAACCGAAAGTAATATCGGTCATGGCAACATCGTTGTCGATGGTCTTGGGCAGCGTAACAACGTTCATGCCGGCCTGCGCCAGTCGATGGGCATTTTTCTGGGTGCCACCGCCACCAATGCAGATCAGGGCTTCGAGGTTATGGCGATGGTAATTGTCGATCATCACCTCGGTCATATCCTGGACCTTGGAACCAACCGGCATTTTATGCGGTTTGTCGCGACTGGTGCCGAGGATGGTCCCGCCCAGGGTGAGGATGCCGGAGAGAATCTCGCCCTCCATGAGGACCGTACGGTTTTCCATGAGACCGCGGAAGCCGTCGCGGAACCCGATGACCCGCATGTCGTAGGCATTGAGGGCGCTTTTGCCGATAGCCCTGAGTGCTGCATTGAGTCCGGGGCTGTCACCGCCTGCGGTCAGGACACCGATACATTTTCCCATGTCTTCTCCTTAGAGGATTGAAGAGCTTTATTTCTGTTCATCATCACGAATCTATCTTTATAGTAATCATATTGATCCGTCCGGCGCAATAAACCTAATCGAATCCTAATAATCACCGAACCTGCCTTTAATATTCCGACGATATCCTTTTTGTACGTTCAGGTGAGATAGCCTCACCGTATGGGCCTGGTAGCAAATTACTTGGACAGGCCCTAACTCAAAGGATACAACATGTCGCCCCTGCTGCTTATCACCTTTGTTCTTGTTCTGTCCACTCTTGCCTATTGGTGGGGACGGAAGCGGGCCTTTGCCCTTTCGGTGCATCCTTCAGCCTCGAAAATGCACTCCCGGCCGGGCTATTACGGCATGCTGACCGCCCTGTGGTGCGCCATTCCTTCGCTATTGATCGTTATTGTCTGGCAGCTGGCTGCGGACCCGCTGCTCACCAATCTTGCCATGAAAAGCGTGATGGCGGCCAAGGGCAATTTGAGTCCAGACCAGATGAATCTTCTGGTCAACGATATGCGCAACCTGGTCTCAGGCAGCATGGCCGCCCGCGAAATTGACCCGCTGCTGCAGGCCGCCGCCGATCGCTATATCAGTATGCACCGGATCAGCAACATGGCACTGTCCGTGGTTGCCCTGGCCGCAGCTCTTGTTGCCGCCTACCTTGTCCATGCGCGCATCAGCCCGGCACTGCGGGCCAGAAACCACGTCGAGCGCGTGATTGAGATGATGCTTTCTCTCTGCTCCATCCTGGCGGTGTTTATCACCATTGGTATCGTCTTGTCCGTGTTGTTTGAATCCATCCGCTTTTTTCAACAGGTGCCTTTTTTCGATTTTCTTTTTGGCCTCAAATGGAGCCCGCAGATGGCGATGCGGGCCGATCAGGCCGGGAGTTCCGGAAGTTTCGGTGCTGTTCCGGTATTGGCCGGAACCTTCCTGATCTCGGGAATTGCCATGGCCATCGCTGTGCCCTTTGGCCTGATGTCGGCCGTCTATCTCTCCGAATATGCGGGACCCAAATTTCGCACCATAGCCAAGCCGCTACTTGAGATTCTGGCCGGGATACCTACGGTGGTGTACGGATTTTTTGCGGCCCTGGTTGTCGCCCCATGGATTAGGGACTTAGGCGTGATGACCGGCCTATCGGTCTCCTCGGAAAGCGCCCTGGCCGCAGGGCTCGTCATGGGTATCATGATCATCCCTTTTGTCTCGTCGCTCTCCGATGATGTCATCAATGCCGTCCCTCAATCCATGCGTGACGGCTCCTACGGCCTTGGAGCCACCAAGAGCGAAACAATTAAACTGGTCATCCTGCCAGCGGCTCTTCCGGGTATCGTCGGTTCGATTCTGCTGGCGGTGTCCCGGGCCATTGGCGAGACCATGATTGTGGTTATGGCTGCAGGCATGGCTGCCAATCTCACCCTCAATCCCCTGCAGGCAGTGACCACGGTAACCGTGCAGATCGTCACCCTGCTGGTCGGCGACCAGGAGTTCGACAGCCCCAAAACCCTGGTGGCTTTTGCCCTGGGGATGCTGCTTTTTGTGGTCACCCTGGTGCTCAATGTCATTGCCCTCTATGTGGTCCGCAAATATCGGGAAGAATATGAGTAACGGCAGGAGAATAGGCTGTAGGTGTTGAGCCTGTTCGACTCTCTGCCCGCGCCAGCGGGTGAAATATGAAAATCTACGTATGTGATCATGTGCCTTGGAATGAAAAATGAGGCCAACTTTAAACGCGTTATGTCGATCTCTTTTTGCCTAACAGTCTACAGCCTAACAACCTCAATAACCTAACCATATGAACGAAAAACCGATTTCAACAATGGACCGAGTCAGTGTCGGCCTGGCCAAGCGCTATCGCAAAGAGCGGCGGTTCCGCCTGTTCGGTCTTTCAGCTATTGTTGCCAGCCTGTTGTTTCTGGTGCTGCTGCTCGGCTCCATTGGTGCCAAGGGTTGGACTGCTTTTCAGCAGACGCATATACGGCTCGATGTATATTTTGATCCGGCTGTGCTGGATGTGCATAATCTAGCCACGGCCAACTATGCAGACCTGGTGAAAAGCGCTGTTTTTGCCCTTTTTCCACAGGTTGAAAGTCGACAGGACAAGCGGTTGCTGGCGAAAATGGTCAGTGGCGGTGCGGCTTTTGAATTGCAGCGGATGGTCGT
>CAITZN010000339.1 GCA_903896915.1 uncultured bacterium | reverse complement strand
TGGCCATGTCGAGCATCATCGCAGCATCTTCGAGATCGCCGAAATTTTTCTGCCAGACACCAATTAGATCCTGCAGTTGGCCGAGTTGGCGCTGCACCCGCTTCGCTTCGTTCTGGTTGTCCCAGAAGTTAGGGCTGACGGTCTGCCGCTCCAGCAGTTCAACTTGTTCAATTTTGCCGTCTAAGTCAAAGATGCTCCTTGAGCACGAGCATCCTGCTCTTGAGGCTTTCAAGTAACTGTTTTGATTCCGCTGATTCGGTAACGTCGGCCATGGTATACCTCACTGTAATCTCGTAAAAAAAACAACGATCCCGCCATTGAGCGGCATGGCCGTCCCACGGGAGGATCATAATTTGCTGGATGATAAACGACTCCTGCCGTTTGCACGACTGAGGTCCGGCTGATTAGGCCTGAAGAAAAGAATATATAGTAAACAGAATTGCTGCAAGTCTCAAGGGAGAAAGCCGGAACAGGGGTTGAAAACCGCGATCCCGGAGCAGATGCCTCTCTGGGAAGGGGCTTCTGTCTAGACTACGCGTCGCCCTCGGAAGAACAGCAGCAGGGGGATCAGTAAGAGGCAGGCCGTGCCGAACCGATACCCATACCGGCTAAACACGGTGGCCTGGTCGAGCATCGGTACCTGGGCGGTAAGGGCCGCCTCGGTAAAGATCGCCGTCTGCGCAGTGACCCGTCCCAAAGGATCGACGAAACCACTGATTCCGGTATTGGCGGCTCGGATGAGTGAGCGTCTGTTTTCCACTGCCCGCAAGACCGCCATGGACATGGATTGATAAGGGGCGCTCGATTTGCCGTACCAGGCGTCGTTGGTCAGGTTGACCAGAAGGTTAGCGCCGCGGACAACGGTGTCCCGGGAGATTTCCGGGAAAATCGACTCGTAACAAATCAGCATCCCCAGCTTCATCGGTCCCAGCACGAGGGGCTCCATCGAGGTTCCAGGGGTAAAATCGCCGATGCTGACTACCAGAGGTTCGAGGAAGGGTAGGTATTTACGCAGAGGCACATACTCACCAAAGGGAACCAGGTGGTGTTTGGCATGTTGGCCGCCGATCTTTCCAGACGGGCCGATCAGCAGGGCGCCATTATAATAACGGATCAAGTCGCTTCCGTCTGCTTTGGGGGTGATGGCGTAGAGGGGGGCTCCGGTCAGCAGCCAGGTGTTGGTGGTGGTAGTGAAATCAACGATTCGGTCGACCAGCGGGTCTCGCTGTGGATAAAAAGGCAGAGCTGTCTCCGGCCAGACTACCAACGGGGTTTTCGAATCCTGGAGAACAGTTTGCGAGAGTTTTAGATACTGGGCAACCGTGGCCTCCTTGATGGCAGCCGACCACTTGACTGCCTGGTTAATATTGCCCTGTACTACGGCGACCTGGGCCTGCTGGGCCTTGGTAAGGCTGCGCTCGACGCCCTGATAGCGGATAAACGAATAGCCGGCGATCCCCATGAGAAAGCAACAGGCCAGGATCAGCAAAGGCTTGTCCTGGTGGTTGCGCCCGCGGGCCGAGTGACGATTCCCGGTGATGAACATCCCGGCCATCAGGGTGTTGCAGAGGATAAGGCTGAAGGTAAGGAGGTGGTGCCCGCCGAGGTCGGCGGCTTGAATCAGCATAGGTTGGCTGGAGAGGCCATAACCGAGATCCATCCAGGGGAATCCGCTTAAGAAGATGCCGCGCAGATAATCGAGACCGACCCAAAGCACGGGTGCGCCCCAGACCAGCAGTGCCACAGAACGCTCCCGCTGCCGGAAACGGCCAGCCAGCAGCGTGAGCAGAAAGGCGAATAACGCCGGAAAGCAGGCCATGTAGGCGGCAAGGAGCACCAATGCAGGTACGGAAATCCACCAGGGCAAACCGCCATACCGGCCTAGCACGATCAGGATCCAATAGAGGAGCGCGAGGTGATACAGCAGCCCACAGACAAATCCCATCCAGGCGCTGCGGCCAGGAGTTGTCTGTGTTGCAGTTAGCAGTAGGGGGATGAGGGCGACAAACAACAGCGGCCACCAGCCGGTGTGCCCGGGCATGGCCAATGCGAGGAAACAGGCGGTGGCAATTCCGGAAAGGAGTAACCGCCCGTTACCGTCAATTTTGGAGAAGCGGTTCATCGGTTCTGACAATTCTCACGGTTTTGATGCGTCGCTGGTCGGCTCCGAGAACCTTGAAAGACAGCGCTCCTTCCTGAACAACAATACCGACAGGCGGGACTTTGCCCAAACGGTGAATAAGAAATCCGCCTACTGACTCATAGGGGCCTTTGGGCAGGGGCAGGTTGAAATGGGCCTCCGCTTCCTCGATATCGATTTTGGCGTCAACGATTACGGTGCGTTCATCCACTACCCGCAGTTCGCTCTCGGCATCGTCGTGCTCGTCATCAATCTCGCCGACAATTTCTTCGATAACATCTTCAAGGGTGACCAATCCCCGTACGCCGCCAAATTCATCGACCACTATGGCCATGTGGATTTTTTTTAGCTGAAATTCGCGCAGCAGTTCGGTGATGGGTTTTGATTCGGGGATAAAGGTGGCGGGGTTGAGGAAATCCTTGAGATCGGTTTTAACCTCCGGGCCACAGGCACAGACGCGCAAGAGATCCTTGGCGTGCAAAATGCCGATAATCTGGTCCGGATTGCCCTTGTAAATAGGGATGCGGGTGTATCCCTCCTCGCTGATCAGCCGGATCAATTCCGATACGGAGGTCTTCTCTTCAGCGCAGATCATTTCCGCTGAGGGGGTCATGATCTCCGAGGCCATGGTTTCCCGGAAATCAAAAATTGAATTGATCAGCCGTTCCTCATGAACGGAGATCAGGCCCTGTTCTTCACCCTCTTCAAGTAATTCCTGGATCTCATGTTCCAGCTCTTCCGTGGTGTCGGGGGAGCTACGGATACCGAGGGCAGATTTTAATTTATCAAATAAAGACTTACTAGGGGGTTCTTCGTCAGAAGTCGCCGGGCTTGCCGGCGGCGGCTCCACTTTTTCCATGGAAATAATGTTCTCCTATTGCTTGAGTAAAAATCAATGTCTCT
>CAITZN010000338.1 GCA_903896915.1 uncultured bacterium | reverse complement strand
TTGCCAGAAGAAATTAGAAAAGGCATATTATAGACACCTTGCTGGTCGGCAACAACATGTTCTCGGATTGAGAATAAACATACAAATTCAGCTTGTTGGTATTAAAATGCCTATTTTACAGTGGGATGAGGGCTTACTGATCGGTGTGCCGCTTTGTGATGAACACCACCAACATTTGTTTAGTCTGTTAAATAAGACCTATGATGGATTTGGTGCAAAATCACCTTCCTCAGATATTGCCGCGCTGTTCCATGAACTAATCGACTATGCAATTTATCATTTTGCAGCTGAGGAGCGATTAATGGAGCAAAATAGTTTTCCTGGCAAAGAGGATCATGTTAAGGAACACGACTATTTTTCCAAGCGGGTGACAGAGATGTACATGGCTCATTGTGATGGAGAGAAGCACCTGTCGCTGGAGGTTCTCACTTTTTTAAATGATTGGATAAAAACGCATATCCAGAAAATAGATGCAAGATTTGGTCGTTACATGGCATGCAGACGATGAGAATGTGCTTGGGTGTCATTATTTCCTGATCCTCATAGTTAGCCCAAATCTCAGTTAGCAGTCATTCCCATGCCAGAGCACCAATACTGGCTGTAATAGTGCGCAACACTCTCGACCGGGGGAAGTAGTGGGCACCCCAGTTCTGCAGGGCATCAAAGATGCCGACGAATTGTGTACTGGCCTAGCCTGTTGCCCTATTCCTAAGACGGTCACATCCTGAACATCCACAAATCCTGAATCAGTGAAAAATCCGTATAGCAGTCGCTCGATTAAACCCTTTCAATTGATACTGGAATTGTCTTAAGTATATCAGTATTGCTGGTACTAGCGCGCCGCTATGTTGTGTTCAGAGTTACGAGTACTATCTACACCTGTTTCAGTAGGATGTTTGGCCGGATAAAGGAGGTAGATGTGATTTGGCTGTGAAAAATGGAACAGCGTTGTATGAGCGATTAAAGAGGCGGGATTGTCAGATCAAGTCGAAACTATCTCATGTTAATTTTCTTTGTGCTCCTCGAAGCATTCAGGGCAACAGCCATGTGAAATTATTGTTCCACTCTTGCTATAAAGGTATGTTTCCATACGCATCCACTCTCCTTCACCTGGTTCAGTACCGCTGTCGTCTCTTATTTTTTTGCAGTACATGCAAACGGGAAGGATACCCTCCAGGCGTTTTACATAGGAAAGAGTTGACTCAAGTTGAGCCACCTTTTCTTCCAATTCATGTTGTGTATGATTTAGTTGATGATTTTTTTTGGCAAGTTCACGTTGCGTAGAAATTAACTCATTATTAATCAACGCCATCGTCTCAACAACCTGATTATCTGTAGTAAAAGGACGATCACACCACAGCAGGAGACCTTTTGTATATGGTAAGGTATGAGCTAATAACACACCTTGAACGCGTGTTTGTGGATTGAAATGAAATTCATGGCTTCCTTTCTCAAAAATAATACCCCCGGAGTCAGCAATCAAAAAATCTGCCAGAGTAGCCCCAAGCGGCTTTCGTGCAAGAGAAAACAGCCTTAAGAAGCCGTTGTTGCAATCTATTATCCGCAGCTGTTCATCAATCAGCACAATCGGCACGGCACATTTAGCATCTAAAAAAACTGCCAATTGTTCGGTGATTTCTCGAAATTCCGTTATCATCTCAATTCCAAATTGTGTTGCCACCATGTATTACATTGTGCAGTAACATCTGCCAAATTAGCAGCATATCCATCAGCAGCTAACTCCTGCCAAAATCTTGGTAAATTACTGAATGCAAATCCTCCTACCAGTATACGAATGGTGGAGAGTTCTGGAATATTTTTTATCGTCTCAATAACCATCTTTGCTTTTTTGAGGTTAAATGCCGTCGCCACGGCAAGGGCAAGTATAAAAGGCTTTTGTTGTTTGAGTAATGCTACCAGTTCTTCAGTAGAGGTGTTTACATCCAGGTAGTTTACATCCCATCCGTCAAGCTCCAGGATATCAGCCACCATCCTTGCCCCCACCTCATGAAATTCGTTAGGGGCTGCACTGACGATTGCCTTGCCTTTTGTTTGTGTAGTCCCGATAAAACGAAGATACAGTGCTGACATAATCCGACCAATAATAGCCGTGGCCAAGTGTTCTTCTGCAACCGATAACTCGTTGCGTTCCCAGAGTGCTCCCACAGTGTAGAGAGCATTCTTGACGACATGGTCGTAGAAATGTCGCAACTCGTCTGGCGTATTAACGGTTTCTTCAACAAGTTTGAGACAGCCTTGACGATCACCCTTCAGAAGAAGCGCAGAAAATATCTGCTGCATCCCGTCGGTTTCGACAGGCAAAGAAAAGCCAAGAGTATCCTCATTGCGGGAGAGCTGAATCATGGTCTCGTGATGACCGCTCATCCAATCGTAAACGGCAACGATCTGCCCGGTATCACCCTCTGCAATGTTCTTCTGAATGGCTATCTTCCAGCTTTGCAGCATAACAGGGAAATAATCATATGAAAAATTACGCAAATGATTAACGCGATAGAACCAAGGTAGCGTCCTTACCAATAATTCAAAGGAATTAAGTCTGAACACCATCAGCATAAAGTGCACATGGTGCAGATTGTGCAATTCCACTATCGGCCAAGGATTGTGCCCGATTAACTCTTTGATGTCGGGTCGTTTGGCCAAATCCCGGTTGACATGGTTAATCATCCTCTCAGTGGCGGAATCATAAAGATCAGCACTTCGTAGAGGTACGGCCTCCAGTAACGAAATAGTGGTGAGGCATTCCTCTATCATTTGTAATGTCCGGTGAAATTTTTCATGCTGATTTCACGTTGAGGAAAACACGGAGTCATGCTCTTGTAACTGCGGCTCCTTTTCATAAGCCCTTCCTCATGATGCTCTTACCCGCCTCTGCCAAGGTGTTTTCGACTGCCAAGATCCATTGTGGAGAAAATCGTTCCGTGTCCTTCAGCCATGGAAGCAGACTGTTAACGGCCTCAGTAATACCGGCCTCCTGATCACAAACGGCTGAAACTATCAGGTCTCCTGTTCTCTTGAACCTACCTTGCAATTCATGATCCGTGGCTTGAGAAAATTCTTTTACCAAGCTACTAAACACGATCTCAGAAATATACGTAAGTCGTTCTCGCCTCAGTTTTTCTGCGGCCTTCAACAGCCCACTGTAATGATCAGCCTTTGTTGGTATTTTTGCAGTAAGTTCCTCATGCAACAGCTCAAGTTGACGCTCCAGGGTGATACGCGGCATCCCTCGGTTGCCGAGCACCCGTCCCAGCCACTCTACTTGACACGACAATAGCGTCTCCGGCAATTCAACGAGTGTTGCCAGCCAAGCCGACGTGGTGAAATTGGTAGACACGCTATCTTGAGGGGGTAGTGGCGAAAGCTGTGTGAGTTCGAGTCT
>CAITZN010000337.1 GCA_903896915.1 uncultured bacterium | reverse complement strand
TCAGGCCGTCGATGACCACCTGGGGCAGGTTGACCAGGGTGTAGGTATAGAGTGAAACGTTAAAGCGGTTATGCAGGTGCAGGCCGACAGCCGTCTGCTCGAGGCAGAGGGCCAGCACCAGCACGATGGTGGACAAAACCAGCGTGCTGCCCAGCGAGAAGAGGAGCAGCTGACCAAGGGGGCGCAGGAGTTCGCGGAGGTTGAAGGCGGCAAGAAACTGTTTCATACGGACTCCCTGCAAAAAGAACTTCTGGTCCTCGGCAGCAAGGACCAGAAGCGACGAAGCTGAGGAGTCTTATTTGGGGGGGGCAATGTTGAGGGTCTCAACTACTGCGTTTTCGTTCCATTTCGCCGGATCCTTTGATTGCACCTTGAGCACGAAATACTGGGCAACGGTGGGATCGCCGATAGCGTTAAAGGTGAAGGTGCCGGTTATCCCGGGGAAATCTTTCAGTTCGCGGATAGCCTTGGCCACTGCCGCTCGACTGGGAACCGCATTGGGATCAGCCTTGGCGGCATTTTCAATCGCCTTCAGGCAAATGGCCATGGAGTCATAGCCTTGGGCGGCAAAAGGCTGGGGATCGGCATTGAACTTGGCTTTGAAGTCCTTGATGAATTTGGCAGTGCCCGGATAGACTGAGGCTGGACCGGAAACCGTCGAATAATAGGTGCCAGTGCCATCAAGCAGCGTCTGTCCGGCGATTTTGCTGGCGTCGGCTGAGTCGAAGCCGTCATCGCTCATGAACATGCCTTGGTAGCCCCGTTCCCGTGCCTGCCGAAACAGGACCGCAGCTTGGGGGTAAATACCACCGAAATAGACCATGTCGGGATTACCGGCAACCACCGGCGAGAGCAGGGCATCAAAGTTGGACTTTTCTTCGGTCCCTTCAAAACCGAGGACCTTCACTCCCTTTTCTTCGGCCCGTTTCTTGAAGAATTCTGTAATTCCCTGACCGTAAGCGGTCTTGTCATGGATGATGAAGACACTCTTAATGCCATGGCTGGCGGCAAAGTCGGCCCCGACCACCCCCTGGACATCGTCACGACCGACGATCCGGTTGACCTCGGCATAGCCCCGGGTGGTGACCTTGGGGTTGGTGGTGCCCGGGCTGACATTGGCGAGGCCTGAGGAATGGTACACCTCGGAGGAAGGAATCTGAACGCCAGAGTTGAAGTGGGCTACCACAGCCAAGATGGCAGGATCGGAAACGATGCGCTTGGCGTTGGCCACCCCGGTATCGGGATTAGCCTGATCGTCGAATGGCGCCAATCCCACCGTAATCCCCATGTCAGCAAGGGGTTTGCTCAACTGCTCAAGTCCCAGTTCGGCACCGCGTTTAATATCCAGACCGATCGCTGACTGGTCGCCGGAGAGCGGCGACTGGGTGGCTATTTTGATGGACATGGCTGGAGCAGCAAAAACAGAAGGCGGGCAAACGGCCAAAGTCAGGCCGGTGACGACCAGCAGCGAACAAAAAGACAGCAGCTGTTTCAGCATTCTTTTTCCTCCTTTTTTATTGAGCCAACGGAGCTGGTGTTTACATTTGTCGTTACATTGGTTTCCCGAGTGCAGCAGGGTGGGAAACGGGTTTCTCATAAACTGCATACGCAAAGAAATGCAAGGCTTGGATCACCAGGCTTTGTACCATAACTTTGGCCAAGGTCCAACAGACCCTCGCTCACCTCGCATTCCTTTCGACTGCCTCGTTGCCTTGCGGTCTGCCAATTAGTACAGCTCGAATTTTTTCAGTAGTTGGACGGCTACGCCATAGGCCACAGCCAGTAAAACCACCCAGGTAATCAGTAAAATGCTACTCATGGTAATAATCTCCTCATCCGGTTGGGAAGATTCCGGAAGGAGAAGGTGCGTGCTTCCCCTTCCGGAACGGTTGGTGGCAAAGGTCAAATCTCAGTAGGCAGCCCGGTCGCCGGTATCCTCAATTTTGATTTTATTGCGGTTCATGGCCCACCAGACGTAGGCCACATAGGCGAGAACAAAGGGAATGCCAAGGGCCACATAGGTCATGATCTTCAGGGTATAGGGGCTTGAGGAGGCATTATAGATGGTCAGGCTCGACTGTAAATCTACCTTGGAGGGATAGAAGGCGGTCATGTTGTAGGCCGGCAGCAACAGCACGGTTAATCCGACCAGCACCGTTCCCAGGCCGCCATACCAGATGCCGCAGGTTTTTGTCGTTTTAGCGGTATTCCATACGCCGGCGATCACCAATACCAAGCCTGCTACCAAAAGTGCAATCAGCCAAGGATTAGCAAGGAGGTTGCGTAGGAATTTGAAGCTGACGATTGCGATCGTCCCCTGATCATCGACAATTCCAAAACCCCGCATAAAAAGAAGCGAGCTGAGAATGAGCAGGAGAAAGGGCAAGGAATAGAAGAAATTCTGCCAGCAGGCCTTGCGCAAACGGGTTTCCATTTCGAGTACTTCGCTGAGTTCGAGGCTGTTGATCAGGTACATGGCGCCAAGCGTCCGGGCGTTAAAGACCAAAAACAGTCCCATGGCGATGTTGAAGATGCTGGAGATCTGCGGGCTGAGGGCCGCCTCCAATCCCCGGAGCGGGTGGGTCCAGGTGACGAAGTTGCTATCACTCAACTGAAAATTGGAACCGGTGAAAAAGGTGCCGACTGCAGCGCCAATCAACAGAATGCCGACGGTGCCGTTGATAAACAGAAAACCCTCGTAGACCAGGCCGCCAAAGATGTTCCACGGTTTTTTCCGGTACTCGTAGCCGACCGGTTGGAGGATGAAGGTAAAGAGGATAAGTATCCAGACCCAGTAGGCACCGCCGAACGAGGTGGAATAGAATTTGGGAAAGGAGGCGAACAGGGCACCGCCGAAGAGGACCAGGGTGGTGAAGGTCAGCTCCCATTTACGGCCGAGCGAGTTAATGACCAGGTCTTTTTCGGTCTGGGTTTTGGCAACCTGCCAGAGGAGGCTTTGGCCACCCTGGACAAAGGTGAGAAAGAGAAACAGGCTGCCGACCACGGCACAGAGCAGCCACCAGAGATGTTGCAACGTCTTATAATCAAGATGTTCTATCATTTTAATTT
>CAITZN010000336.1 GCA_903896915.1 uncultured bacterium | reverse complement strand
TGACAATCCTTACCTATTTTCTTAAATTGTGGCATAGGAAAGAGGCGATTAGTTAGGTTTTGTACAACCCACTTATAATTATTATAAAGGAGATTACCGTGAAGAAAATTGTAACAGCAGTGATAGTTGCGGCTTTTGTGTTGAGCGCGGGTGCAGTATTTGCGGCTAAGTGTACAGTGGACAGTGTTGCCGGTAACAAGGTCACCGTGACCTGCGATAAGGCTGACGGCATGAAGGCTGGCGATAGTGTTACCGTGAAAGCTGCTAAAAAAGGGCTGGAAGGTTGCTGATAGTCTGAAGTGTTGTTTTTGTACTGAAGAGCGGGTCGATCAGAATCGGCCCGCTCTTTTTTTGTTCATAGCCAAGGATAGTAGGGAATGTTGTTTCGAATTTTTTAATTCTTTGTATGACACCGTATCATAATCAAGCACTCTCCTTTTAATTGCGAGACACGTAATGGACCCACAAACGTTACCGGCCTTCGAGCTGTCCCTATACAATACTATTAAAGACCGGTATAAAGTAGCGTTTGAGCTGCTCAAGATCAGAGAGCACCAGCTCCAACTCCTTAAGGTCACCGATTTGGAGCAGATTCTCGAGGGCAAGGATCCCTTGAAGGACGTATCCACTTTTCCGTTCTGGATCAGGCTTTGGGAGGCTGCTATTGTTTTGTCGGAGTTTATTGCCGGACTTCCGTGTGCCAAGGGAACTTCTTTGCTGGAACTCGGTGCTGGGCTGGGTGCTCCTGGGCTCACTGCAGCAGCAGCAGGGTTCCAGGTGACGCTGACCGATTACGAAGATCTAATTCTTGATTTTGAGCGGATCAACGCTGCAGCGAGCAAATTGCAGAATGTCCAATTCGCCATGCTGGATTGGTTGGATCCGCCCGAAATGCCTCAATATGATGTTATTGTTGGTGCAGAGATCTTGTTTCGTGAAGAGTTTTTTGAGCCTTTGCTCGGAGTTCTGCGCAAAGCGATTAAACCTGAAGGCGTTGTGTATCTGGCGCACGATATTAAACGCCGTAGCCTTGAACCCTTCCTGAAATTGGCGGAGAGAGAATATGTGATTTCCGCCTCCAGGAGAAAGCTGAAAAGCCTGGATGAGGATAAACTCATTCTCATGACCCGATTACAACCACGCAAGTGAACTGCCGGCAGGCGGCTGCGCTCTTCGGTGGTCGGACCACAGCATCTTTACGGACAACTCTCCTAGATCGGGCATCTTGCGTTCTATCAGCGCAAATATCTCGAGGGTCCGATACGTCACTGAATTGAGGATCGAAGAATTACAAAATGTATTCTATTTGCCTCAATATATCCGGTAAGCTCTGCGTCGTTATCGGCGGCGGCCGTGTTGCGGAACGAAAAATTCAGGGAATCCTCGCTGGTTCCGGGAGTGTCAGGGTCGTCAGTCCGGCTATCACAACTACCTTGTACGACTTGGTGAGCCAAAAAGTGATCGAGTGGCGTGAGAAACCATACAGCGTAACCGATCTCGAAGGGGCTTTTCTTGTTTTTGCAGCGACCGATTCCCACCAGGTGCAAAGTGCTGTGTTGCAGGATGCGCGTGCTGCCGGGTTGCTGGTGAATATTGCCGATAACCCTGCAGCCTGCGATTTCCAAGTGCCGGCTTCGATTCGTCGGGGTGATCTAACTCTAAGCGTTGCAACTCAAGGTAAAAGCCCGGCTGTAGCGGCCATGGTCAAGCGTCGGCTTGAACATGATTTCGGCGATGAATATGCGCAACTTACAGTCTTGGCATCATTACTGCGAGATCGTATTTTGGCTGAAGATGCATTGAGCCACGAAGAAAAGAAGATTTTATTCCAAAAGATTCTCCATGACGATATGATTGACTGGCTCCGGCACCGCCATTGGGATCGGATTCAGCAACACCTGGAGAGTGTGTTCGGTCGGCCGGTTGATCTCGACATGGAAACACTGACTAAGGAGACTCCATGAGTTTTTTGCTCTTTCAGAGCAGTGTGGCAATCTATCTGTTCTCCGCTGCGGCCTACCTGGTTTTCTTTCTGACTAAAAAAACAACGGTGCGGCGGATTGGTCGGGCGATTTTTTTTGCGGCCTTTCTGCTCCATACCGTCAATCTGGTCGTCCGCTATTTTGAAGCAGGCCACACTCCTATAACCAGCCATCACGAGACGGTTTCTTTTTTTGCTTGGTCACTTGGCTGCTGTTATCTCTCCTTTCGCTGGCGTTATACAGTCAAAAATTTAGGAACTTTTGTCAGTATCCTGGTGCTGGCTTTGATGCTGATCGCCGCCTTTTCCTCCCGCGAGATGCTGCCCCTGCCTCCTGCTCTGCAATCCTGGTGGTTGCCGGTGCATGCCTCGATCGCCTTGATCGCCGATGGTTTTCTCGCCCTGGCTTGCATCGGCGGTATCATGTATCTGTTGCAGGAACGGGCGATCAAAACCAAACGGTTCGGGCTCTTTTATTCACGCCTACCATCCCTGGAGGCCTTGGATAAACTCAACCATCACTGCTTAAGCGTGGGGTTTCCCTTGCTCACGCTCGGTCTGATTACCGGGTCGATCTGGGCCAAGCAGGCCTGGGGGGCCTATTGGCACTGGGATCCCAAGGAGACCTGGTCACTGATCACCTGGTTTATCTACGCGGCAGCGGTGCATCAGCGTTTTACCGTCGGCTGGCGGGGACGCCGAGGAGCGATCCTCAGTATTATCGGGTTTCTTGCTGTCCTGTTTACCCTTTGGGGTGTTTCTTTTCTGCTGAAAG
>CAITZN010000335.1 GCA_903896915.1 uncultured bacterium | reverse complement strand
TCGTTTTCCCTCTGTCCTTTCTGCCTGTGCTTGTTGTATGTTCCATTATTTTATGATCCCCACCTCTACGGTTGAGAATATCCAAATTTCCGAAGATTATTCAGCGTTTGCAGGATGATTTCACGACAACCGCTGGTTAGGGGCGCATCATGGCCAGAATAAATGCGCTCAATGTTGCGTCCAGCTAGTTTCACCAATCCTGCCACATATTCTTTGGTGTAGGACTCGCAGGATTCATTAGCCTTGAGCTGCGTATCCCCGGAAAAGAGTACCTTTGCGGCCGGTGCATACAGGCAGATGGAATCCGACGAATGGCTGGGCGTATGGATGACTTCCAAAAAATCATTGCCAGCCTTAACGAAACGACCATCCGGAAGGAGTTCATCAACCCCGGGACCGTCGATAAAGGCTAGCACCTTGGCGTTGTAACGTTCCTTGATCGCCAAGACCCCAGCGGCATGATCGAAATGGTTATGGGTGAGAATGATCTGCTCGACCGCCACCTTGCCGAACCCGGTTGAGAGACGCTCAATTTCCTCAAGCACAAAACCATCGGTCCCAGGATCGATCAGGGTGTTGACATCTTCGACCCGGTTCCAATCCCCCAGGATCAGGTAGGAATGGCAGCTGTAAATTCTGCTATTTTTAGCCAGGGGAATGATCCTCACGCTTCAATCTCCGACTTTTTTGTACAGTTGCGCATCAGGGACCACCTGAGTGAAGAGGTGAGCCACTTCCTGCGGGAGCTTCTGGGTATTCTCGTTGGCCAGATAGCCGCCTGGTGCTAAGGCCTGGTGGAACATCTTGAAGACTTCGACCCGCTCCGCGTACTGAAAATGAAGAAGGACATTCTTGCAGACGATCAGACAGTAATCCTGACCTACGGGCTTGAGGGACAGCAAATCGTGGTACTGAAAAAAAATACGGTCACGGAGGATGGCCTTAACCCGGGAATGTCCTGGCTTGTCGGCTGGCTCGAAATATTTGTCCAGAAGGGGGGCAGGGGTGCGTTGCAGTTCCTCGACCGGATAGACCGCTGTAGTAACGATGTCGCCGAAGTTGTTGGCCTGATCGTAATCGGTGGCATCGATGCGGAGGTTTTTGAAACCGAAGGGGTTCATTTTCTCAGCAAAAATCATGGCGATTGTATAGGTTTCCTGACCCAGAGCGCTGCCGGCATCCCAAATTTTAATCCGACTCCTGCCGCTGGCGTAGGGGATCATGTGGTCAGCAGCGTGTTCCAGGGTCGGTTGATCACGCATGAAAAAGGTGAATGCCATGGTTATTGCCTTATAGTTAATCGTTCGGGTTAGAGGGTTTTGTCCTTCAGTCGAGCCGGTTCAATCAGGTCATGCTCGGTTACTTCGGCCATTTTAGCTAGATCACCAGGGGAAAGGATCAAGGCTACCGAGCCATCGCCGAGGATAGTGGCACCCGAGATGCCTTTGACGTCCTGGTAGATCACGCCCAGCGGCTTGATCACGGTCTGGTGCTCGCCAACTACGAAGTCGACCACAAAACCAATCCGAATTCCCTGGACCGAGACAATGACGATCTGCTCGATTTCCGGTCGGTCGCCGCCAATGCTGAATTGATCACGCAGGCAGATGAAGGGGGTCAATGTGCCTCGCACCTTGGCCAGGTTGCGGCCATGGGAGGCCTGGACATCAGCCCGCGACAACTCTACGCACTCTTCCACCGCAGCTAGCGGCAGAACAAAATGGCTGTCGCCGATCTTCACCAGCAGGCTTTCAATGATGGCGAGCGTCAGCGGGATTTTAAGGGTGATGGTCGTACCCCTGCCCAATTCGCTATCGACCACGATGGTGCCCCGCAAGCCTTCAATGCCGCGTTTGACTACATCCATGCCCACCCCGCGTCCAGAGACACTGGTGATTTTTGCGGCCATCGAAAAACCGGGAGCAAAGATGTAACCGTAAATCTCCTGATCAGTCAGTTCGGCGCCGGGAGCAATCATCCCCAATTCTATGGCCTTGACGCGGATGGCGTCACGGTTGATGCCAGCGCCATCGTCCTTGATGGTGATCAACACCGAATCACCAGCGTGTTCGGCTCCCAAACGGATGGTTCCTGCCGCCGGTTTGCCTTCGGCCGTGCGTTTTGCAGGTTTTTCGATGCCATGATCGATACTGTTGCGGATGATATGAACCAGAGGATCGTTGAGTTTTTCGATTACGGTTTTATCGAGTTCGGTGTCAGCTCCGAAGGTCTCCATCTCGATTTCTTTGCCTAGTTCCTGGGA
>CAITZN010000334.1 GCA_903896915.1 uncultured bacterium | reverse complement strand
CGGTCAGATTGTCCGGCGCTTTGAAGCTGAATTTGGTCTTTCCTGTTGCATCGGTTATCAGGGTCGGATTCCAGAAAGCCAGCGATTTGAGATTTGAGCGCATCTTGTCGGAGATGCCGCCATCCCCTCCCGGGTCGTCGCCTTTCATCACCGGTTCCGGTGGCGCATGGGTCACCAGTCTGCTCAGAATATTGAAATTTTTAACATCATCGATCCGTATTCCATAGAAGCCTTTCTGGGGATCAAAGTAGGCCACCCCGCCTTTGACCAGATCGAACACCGCCTCATCCAGCACGGCGACAGCAAGCTCCATCTTCTCGACCTTGGCGCCATCTTTCGGAGCAACGCTGACCTCAACCTGCACCTCCTGGCCGGGACGATAGGTCGCCTGATCGGTCTTGATTGCGAACTCAAGGCTGTGCTTTGTACCGACCGCTTCCATTTGGGCATAGCCCATGCGCCATTCCGGTTTTCCCATATCAAAGGAGTCATCGGTTTGCCGGGTTTCGATTCGGGGCGAGAAGACGACCACAGAAAGAGAGAAATTGGGAACCATATCCTCGGTCACTTGAAACGAGAGCTTGGGCAGACTGCTGTCCAGATTCTCGACCCAGCTTTTCACAATTCCCAAGCGTTCGATGGTCACCAGGGCCTTGGATTTCGGATAGGGATTTTTTATAAGCACATTGGCGGTTTCGCCAACGTTATACCTGGTCTTTTCCACAACCAGGTCCAAATCCCCATCGTTCTTGTTTTCCCAGGAGATTGCTTCCGGTCCGGTTACCCACAATCGTATTTCAGTGAAATGCGTTTTTCCTTTGGTATCTTCCACGGACGCGGTCAGGGTATTCTTGCCCACGGTATTAAAAACCATCTCGAATTCCTCCGCGGTTTTTCCGGAGAGAAATTCCATGTCGCCATCCCTCTCCTTAACTGCCTCGGAACTCGATCGGGTAATGAAGTTGTTTCCGGCCCCTTTTACCCGGAACGAGGTGGTGCGGGTGCCGGATGAACTGACACGCACCTTGACCCCTTCAACGGGTTTGCCGTCCCTATCGGTCACCACAAATTGGAACTTCTTCGCTTTTCCCGCCGTCAATTCAAAGCCTTCCATTTTCAGGCCGACAAAGCGATCAACACCGAAATAGCGTGCCGTAGCCATATTGGCGACATTCTTGCCACGATCATCCTCAACCGCGCTTTCCACATCGAGGGTCCCAAAGCCGATATCCTCGCCATCAGCGGTAAATCGGGCAGTGGCCTTACCCTCTTGATTAAGTTGCTCGGTTGTGTTGAGCAAAGCAACCTGCCCGCATCCGCTAAAGGGTTTGCACCAGGGGCTTTGGAAGATGAAATCTTTCGAGGCGGGATGGGAGGAAATGAATGGTTTGCCTGTCAAGGTAGCGGTGTAGCGGTTTTCGGCACCGGTGAAGGGGCCTCCGGACTGCAGGGTAGCCAAGGTGTCGACCGCAACTGCATCCCGGAACATGTACGCCTGTCCGTTCAGGGTGGTCTGCACCTTAAACGAGGCGGGCACATAATCGGTAACCAGGAAATCCAGCACATCCAGGGAGAGAGAGGGCTTTTCCGAGCGGATAGTGAGGCGATACCGGCCTGTCAGACCATTTTTTCCGGTCATGAATGTGCTGGCGAAAGAGCCAAACTCCGACAGCGTGATATCTTTGGTCTCAATGACGCTTCCTCTCGGATCATGGATTTCGAGTTTGAAACTTTTTTGATCCGGTATTGATGCGCCTTCGGTCCGCATATTGCGAACGAAGAGTTTATATTGCACCTCAGTGCCCGGCTTATAAACCCCTTCTGCGGTTGTCCCCCAGGCGGTCATGGTTTCCGAATAATAATCCTCTCCACTTCTGAAGCGGTGGAACTCTTCGGCAGAGAGGGGTAGATAGGCCATGTCCTTATCTTTGCGGACAAGAATAGAAACAAGCCCCTTTTCAATCGCCTCTTTACGGGGATTCTGATCTCCGCTGAACAGGGCCAAGCCTTCTGAGGTTGTCTTTGCTGTTGCCAGTTCTTTCTTCTTCGCCGGGTCCGATGCAAACACGGAACCTTCCCGCAAGCTGACCTCGGCATTAGTAACCGGCTTGCCCGTTGCCAGATCAGTCACCCAGACAAGGCTGGAATAGGTGCCGATTTTGGCATGGACATGAAAGGGGGTCACCTGAGCGGAAAAGGTCGCCCCATTTCCCGCAGACTCTCCGGAGACAGAGGCCTTTTCCGGTTTCACCAGCCGGATCTTGCCGTTGAACAGCCCGGAGTTGCCGTCGAGCATCTTTCTGACTCCGAAAACAGATCGCACGAACTGATCCGGCTTGCCTGAAAACGGTATTTCCTGGTTGATGCTCCGCAATTCCCCGTCAGCAAACAGGGCCTGCCCTTCAAGATTTGCCTGCTCAATATTGGCCGAATAAAAAGAGACATCGGAAGGGAGAGCCTTTTCCAGAACCGAAGTCTGCCCGCTCCACTCCAAGGTCGGCTGGTACTGATCGGTTCGAAACGAGGCCATCACATCCGCCGGGAGACTCCGCCCGAACTGATCCTGGATGATAGGGCCTGATATTTGATTCCCCTGGATGCGGCCTTTCAGATTGATTGTATATTCGGTCCGACTTTTCAGGGCCATCGGCAATGAGATAGCGTAATGCGATCCTTTTTTGTGATTGGTCCCATCTACAGAACCTGAGTCTTCTAAACGTTCCAACGGATTCAAGGGACTCTTTCTATAGACCATTGGCGGGGTGATCAAATCGTGATAGACAAACTGTTTACCAGGAAGAGGAGCCGAGAATTCGAGACTCACCGGAGAGGTAACAGAACAAAGCTCTCCGGTACTTCTATCTTTTTTGAAAATTTCTTGATCATCGTTGCCTGTACAACTAAACCCCAGGAAGGTAAAAGGCGGGAAGGTCGCACCCTTGACGACTTGGCGATCCTCAACGCCTCGCTCCGGGCCGAAAGCGGAGCGAAGGCCTGGCCGGACACGTAGCGAATACTCGGTGTCTCCCGGGATTTCAGCCTTGGGCTTAACGTTCCAGCTTAACCGCGCCTCTTCAGTGGCATCGGTGGAGGCCACCGGTTCATCCTGCATCTTCCTGGCATCCTTAACCAGGAATTGCCGTTTATCCAGGGCAACCGACAGCACTCGATCCGATGATGCAAACCTGGACGCCGGACTCACCACCACAGGGTACTGCTTGCCGTTTGCCTCGACAAAGAGGGCATCGGCCACCGACTGTTTGGCGACCTGCTGATTGAAACGAACCGTGATGATAGGGATGCCTGGTTTATCCCAGCCGCGCACAGGTGTTTCTGACCAGTATTCAAGACGACTGCTCACAACCTTGGGGCGGGCGGTGATAAACGTATGCTCCATCTTCTTGGCGATGGTCATGCCGTTCTCGTCGCGGATGCCTGGATTGACCTTGATCCGGTAGCGGGTTGCAGGCATCAACAGATCCTTTTCATCGAGGTTGCAGGCAAGGGCCGAGCGATTGAGCCAATGCCAATGACAGTTCGCGTCCGGCAGGATTTCAACCGGAATCTCACTTGCTTCCCGGTCCATTCTGCCGATCGGGACCACCGGGCGGTTGAACTGCAGAACAATCTGCTGCCGTTGTTCCACATCATCACCCGAGGGCGAGATCCGTACGATTTTCAGCTCTTTGTCCGTAGCTGCCCTCGCTGCATCAAAAGGAGCGGCTTCATCTGTCACCTGTGTGGGTTTCTTTTTGATCACGGCGGACAAGACGCTGTTGCGTTTGTGTAATTCGCCGGCCAGACAGGTTCGCATGGCCGATGTGTCGTCCGGCAGTTTTCCAGATTGAGGAATACTGCAGGTCGTCAATCGTGCCTTGAGCCATGTTCTCTGCTCTTTCAACAGTCCCTGCCGAGCTTCTTCATTCTCAAGCGCACTGCGTGCAGCCGTGAAGAGCGCCATCATCTCTTTGTCCAAGGTGGCGAGTGTCTCATTGGAACAGATGAGGGTCTCGATGGGAGATGCCGCTTTGGCACAGTCAAAACTGGCTTTTAATGGAGGTGTTTCCTGCGCAGCAAGGATAGTACCGGCGCCAAGAAGAGAGCCGAAGAGCATGATGGAGACAGTCATCCGGAAGAGAATTGGCATCATTTATTTTCCTTTGTAGAGTGTTCAACCCAATGGAATCCTCTTGCAACAATCTCAAGTGGTTGGTGAATATCGGTGACGCGCCTGGACGATCCACGATATTCACCTGACGATTCATTTCTCTCTGCCCGCCGGGCAGATTCAGAAGTCTTATCAGCCCTGATAGACGCAGCTGATCAGATCAGCGAGTTCATACGCAACCTGATGTTCCGACAGAACCGCAAAGACTGCTCCCAGCTGACCTGCGTCGTCAACCTGCAGCACCCTGCCATTGTCAAACACCCGGTACCCGCCCGCCTCCAGCACCGCCGACGCCTGGGCCAGTTCTGTGACCACAAGCCCCAGCTTGGAGAAGTCGTTCATGTAAAACAGCGGCCAGTCAGCATGACCGGCCATTGGTTTCCCTTTTTCCATAATCGGTAACAGGCCCATGGGTTTCTCCAGGTTGGTTGTTGACAGGCGGGTGTTCCCCGCCCTCTCGTAGGGTCGCCGGCGTTCGGATCCAGACTTGCCCCTCAAGCCTGGATCTATTCTCTTTCCCATAAATCCGCTTCGTGCTATTTTGCTCGGAGATCGGGGGCTACACTGCAAAGAGAAGATCCTATAATTGCGTACGTTACTGTCCCGCCCCTTAGTTTCCAGCCTTGCCAGAGGATATCATCATGTCTGACCTGAACGATCCCAGAGTTTTCTTTGCTGCTGAGCGTACCCTGATGGCGTGGACGCGCACTTCGCTGACCCTCATGGCCTTTGGTTTTGTGGTCGAACGTTTCGGCTTGTTTAGCCATATGCTGTCATCGAATCACAGCGAACCGCTCCAACGAGGGCTCTCTTTCTGGATCGGCCTTTCATTTATCATTCTGGGGTCGTTGTCTTCCGCAGTGGCAGTTCTGCAGTACCGTAACGTTCTGCAAACACTTAAACCTAGCGAAATACCAATTGGATACTTCGTCAATCTTGGTGCGTTCATCAATATTATTGTCGCCATCCTGGGTGCGGCCCTGACCGCCTATCTGTTCCGGGGCACTCTGCTGTAATATCCTCTGTCCAGCTGCGGCCCTCAGCCTGCACCCAAACCACCCTTCCTACCTCTCAGGGTTTGTTACCTGACCATACAGATGCTTTCGTTCAGCGGTAAAGGACCACCAGGGGCGGGACTCGCCTCCTTCCATAAAATCGATGGCAGCCATGAAGGTGTCGAGTACGCAGGGATCGTGGCGCTGTCCGGTTTTCTGTCCCAAAGCCTGCCATAATTGCAGCGGGTCTTGACCAATCAGCTGTTGTGGGTGCTCAATCCCAAGCAACCGCAGATCCTCGGCCATGGCCATGCCGATATTGGGCAATTGCTCGAGCCGCTCAACGGTGGCCCTGTCAGGATTTTTCATCAATCTGTCACTCCGAAGTCCGGGTCTCCAGCAACCGGTTGCTCCTGCGAGCTTTCCGCAAAAACACGCACGCAATTACGGCCGCTATTTTTGGCCTGATACAGGGCAGTGTCGGCCTGCTTCATCAGAATTTCAGAGAAATCAGCCTGGTCGGTAGAGGTGGTCGCCACACCGACACTTACCGTGACATATTGTTCCGGCAACGATTTTTCATGCCTGATCGCAAGGTTCCGCACATTGGCGACGATGGCTTCGGCAACGCGAAGAGCGCCCTTTGCCTTGGTGCTCGGCAAAATGATGACAAACTCCTCGCCGCCGTACCGGGCACAAAAATCTCCTGATCGTTGCAGCGATTTCCTGATGCCCTGAGCCGTCTGCAGCAGACATTCATCGCCGGCGCTGTGGCCGTAGGTGTCGTTATAAGCCTTAAAATTATCAATATCGCACATCAACAGCGAAAGCGAATTCTCGTTGCGTTTATGCCGTTTGACCTCTTCCAGAAACCTTTCGGTAAAACTCCTGCGGTTTGGGATTCCAGTCAGCGCATCAATGATAGCCTGATGTTTAATGGTGCTGTAGGCACGGTTGAGCTTCACGCCGAGGAAAAGAATACTGCCCAGGCCAATGAGCCCCAGCCCCAGATGGCCTGCAGCGAGGGGGACGGAGAAGGAAAGAGGCGTATAGGGCAAGGTGACGCTTATCCCTCCCCTGACATCACCTTCCTTGTAGCCCTGATCCTGATGGCATTGTAGACAGGATTTGCCGGTAATGAGCGGCGCCATATAAAAAAAAGCCGGGCTGGAGCCTGTCTTAACGACTTGCCCGATCTCTTGTGCCTGCCCCTGCTCAAACAACAGCAAGGCCGCCTTTTCCCGTTCTGTTGCTGCATTCTGGGGACGGATGGGGTTAAGGCTGGTGATTTGGAACTGGATATTGTTGTGTTTTTGAGCGACTTCAGATATCTGCCTGGTCATGAAGGCAGGATTGATTTTAGTGAGCTCCAGGTCGGGGCCAACTCGAATATCGCGTAGCGGGGTTTTGAGATAAGAATTAGGAACGGTTGCCTCGGTGACAGGGGCATAAATGCCACCGTGACTGGCGTTCCATTCCCTGGTGATCTCGATTTGCTGAAAAAAACTCCGTGCCGCCTGCAAAAGAGTAGCCACATGCTGCTCCTGATTTTTCTGCAGATTCCAACAATAGGAAAGCGTGATAAGAGTCGCCCAGAGCAGGCAGGAGAAGGTCATTACAAGTTTCATGTTGAAACCGGATGCTGGTTGTTCGTTCAGCTGCAAAGCCACCTCAATAATATTTATTAGATATGGCCCGTTGGACAATGATGCCGTTCATATATTCTCAGGCCGGCAGATGGATACAACATCTTGTTGGTTAGCCCACATTTTAGCCACAAAAAATAGTGACCGAATCTTTTGAGGAAGGAGTGAAAGATATATACCTAATAATTTGGCCCTGAGAAAGCCCCTTTTCAATGTATCGAACGAACGTTCTTGCAGAAGCTAGGCAATTATCTTATTCAATCGGCGCAATGCATGTTGGCATGCATTGCATATTGCGCTCAGCTCTTTAGGAACTGATATCGATGAGGATGAAAACTGTTTATTGAGTCACTTTGAAAATGACCGACAAGTGAAGGTGGCAACGATGCCTACATCCAATGAAGGAACGTGCGCACTTTTACCTTGAAACAGAGCAAACCGTTTCTTATTCGAAGAACATTTCTTGTATTTTTTGGACGAAACAACGAAAACCCGTTTAAAAAAATGCGGGGGGGGGATTTAACGAAGATGTCTAAGAGCTACGCCGATCAACAAACAGTGGCAAACCCATACCAGGGCCTTTTGCTCCTCTCTTCTGAGCAATAATGCGCCATGGTACAGTTGCTCATCTTGTTTCCAAGAAACTCCATCCATTCCATAGCCTGGTGTTGCGAAAAAAATGGCCCCACTTCCACAACGGCATCAGACTCCTCGACAATCGAGTCAAAGTAACGGTCAACCTGTTCTTTTTCCTGATAGATTCCAATTAATAATTTCATGCATCACCCTTTTCCGCAAAAATGAACTCAACACCCCCGGCGTATTCACTTGCTGCTGATGGTTAAATTGCTTGAGCTCCAACCGCGTTACCAACGGACGATGGAAAGAAGGTCCACATTTTTGATAAACGAACAATCCTCTCTCAAAACAGATACTGTACAGAGCTTTACGACGTCCTGTATGACGAACTTCCCACCTCCAATGTCAGTCAAAAAACAGGGCTGCCCAAAATACTACAGCCGGGACTCAGGACGCAGGGACAAACGTTTGGTCGACTGACGATACGTACCGACAGATGCGGTTTTTTCAGGTCTAACCTGTGGCTTTTGCGCCGTTGGGACTAGCCCGAGCAAATCAGAACAATGAAAAAAAGCATACCAGTCACTCCTCTGTTGCCTGGGGGATGCGGAAACCTGGGCAATTAAAGTGGATGCAGCATCTGTTCCTTTGGCCGAGACATGCTCCCCGGATATTGTTTCATTCCACCAGAGGGATACCCTCGTACCAACGGTCACAACAAAATGAAGGGCGCCTATTATCAATATAGCTGCTGTAAAAATCTCTATAGATTCCATCGCTCATCTCCAAGTAGGGGGGAGGATCGGTTGATCCTCCCTTTTTTTGCATACCCAAAAACAATCCTTATCGCCATCAGCAGAGCATCTTAAACCATCGTTACAGGGTGATATCAGACCGAATTACGCACCCCATTGCTGCCCAGTTTCTTCACCACCAGGATAGGTAAAGGAGACAGCGCTGCGACCCGTTCCACCACGCTTCCCAGAAGAATCCGGGTCAACGCGGTATGCCCGAAGGTGCCTAACACTATCAGCTGCATAGCCTGTTCCTCACCATACTGTACGATGCCCTCATACGACGAACCTTCTCGAATCGCCGTAACCACGGGAACGCCGAGCTTTTCGCCTTGTTCTGCTATTGTTTGCAAATAGGTGAAGCTTTTACGCCGGGCCTCATCAAGCACTTTGTAGAGAAGACTTCGATTAATGGGGATGTCGAGGACTGTCAAGGCGTGGACCTCGCCACTATAGGTCAAGGCCAGATCAAGCGCTTGTTGTCCGGCTTCCATACTATATTTTGACCCGTCAATCCCGACCAGTATTCGCGAAAAATTGACCTCTGAGCCGTCGGGAATCATTAACACATCACATGGACTGAGTCCGATGACTTTCACAGCGGTTCGCCCGAGCAATACCCGTTCAACATAGGAACGTTTGGGGCACCCGATAATGAGCAACCCTGCCCCTGCCTCTTCCGCCAACGCAACAATCTCGTCGCAGGGAACCCCAACTTTATGCACAATGCGGACAGACTGTCCGAGGGAATCAGCAAGATTTCGTGCATCCTGCAGACATTGTTGAAAAGGAATACTGAACTGCTCGTTGGCGTTGTCAATTGCCCATCGATGCATATTCCCTTCATACTGCGGGGTCACTGAAACTGCCACCAGCCTTGCTTTCATAGAGACGGCTAAGCGGAGCGCCTGCTTAAAAGCAGATTGACTGGCGGGAGTCGGATCAATAGCTACCAGGATAGTTTTGGTTGAATCAGCCATATTAATCACCCACTCACAGCAATGGTTTGTTCCAGACTTCTTGCCTTGAAAAGACTGACCAAGATAATAGAGGCCCCGGTCAGCAAGGCTAGACACATAACGCCAAAGCTGATCTGGGTCATCAGAGTTACGCTGCCATCAGCAAAAGAGGTGACGTGTAGAGCATTCAAATATTTTGGTATGGCGAAAAACCGGCTCACCGCGACGATCAGCATGATAGTGGCCATGACATATTTGATCATGTACTCCTTGACGTAGGTGGTGCCGATAGCTCCCAATTGAACACCGAAGAGTGAACCGGCAAGGATGAGGAGGGTCAGACGAATGTCGACAGTGCCGTAATAGGCCCAAATAAGCGTCCCGCCAAGCCCCATGACAAAGGCAATAACCAGCTCGGTTGCCGAGGCTACAATGCTGGTGGCGCCGATGATATACATCAATCCGGGAACCCCGATAAAACCACCCACCGCAATGGTGGCGGCAAGCATGCCGGTTGCAAGAGCCACGGGTACAAGAAACCACATGCTTATCCGCAGATTTGCCGTTTTAAAAGTGAACATCGGCCAAAGTTCAATTTTTTGCAGACGCTGAGCCAGGGAAAGAGCGGCTCCATCAGTACCTGAGGCATATTTCATTTTCAAGGCGTCACGCATGACAAACGAACCGACCACTACCAAGACGAACACAAAGACTAAGCTGACATACAGGTTTGACCCGGCTTGCCCCCAAATCTCCAGGATGTGCCGCTGCAGGACGATACCGATCTGAACGCCGATCTCAGCAAAAATGCCCATAATAAGCCCCAGCTTGATATCCACCTGACCGTATTTATAACGTTTTATAGCGCCGACCAGAGCTTTGGGAAACTTATGGCACATATTGCTAGCCACCGCCACAGTGCCTGGTACCCCCAGGCTCATCATGGCCGGCGT
>CAITZN010000333.1 GCA_903896915.1 uncultured bacterium | reverse complement strand
CTTAAACGAGGCGTCGTTGTCGAGCACACCGGCAAGCACTGCCGGCTGATTGGCCACCAGCCCCACGGTCTGACCGCCAAGACGGCCAAAGCCGCAGATGATATTGCGGGCAAAGCCGCCATGAACCTCCATGAACTCCGCTCCGTCCAGGATGGAGTGGATCAGCACGTTCATGTCATAGGTCTGATTGGAGTTGCTTGGGATCAGGTAATCCAGGGCTGGATCAGTACGGCTGGGTGAGTCGCTCAAGTCGAGGATCGGTGCCCGATGCCGGTTGTTGGAGGGCAGATAGCTGATCAGGCGCCGGACTTCGCGCAGGGCAAGGACATCGTTGGGCACCGTGAAATGGGCCACGCCGCTCGTTTGCGCATGCACCCGGGCTCCGCCCAGATCCTCGGAGGTGATGTCCTGATGGGTGACCGTCTTGACCACGCTCGGGCCGGTGACGAACATGTAGGAGCTGTCCTCGACCATGAACACAAAATCGGTAATTGCCGGGCTGTAGACAGCGCCGCCGGCACAGGGTCCCATGATGCAGGAAATCTGGGGAACAACCCCGCTGGCACGGACATTGCGGTGAAAGATCTCGCCGTAGGCCGCCAGGGCGTCCATACCTTCCTGGATGCGCGCACCGCCTGAATCGTTCAGGCCGATGATCGGAGCACCTACCTTCACCGCCAGGTCCATGACCTTGCAGATCTTCTGGGCGTGCGCTTCACCGAGTGAACCGCCAAGCACCGTGAAATCCTGGCTGAACACAAAAACCTCCCGGCCATCGATCGCACCATGCCCAGTGATGACGCCGTCGCCGAGATATTTCTTCTCCTCGCCAAGGCTGCCACCGCGCCCAATCTTGAGCACATCAAACTCTTCAAAGGAACCATCATCCAACAGCAGATCCAATCGCTCACGCGCCGTTAGCTTACCCTTGCGATGCTGATCTTCCTTCTTCTTCTCACCACCAGCGGTAACGGATTCCGCGCGTAGCCGTTCCAATGTCTCGAGGGTCGCATTGTATTGAGTATCCATGTCGTTACCTTGTGGCGGAACCAGATAAAAGAGCAGTCAAATTATCGGCTGGTTTTGATTATTCTGTAGTGATATTGAAGAGGCTGAGATCATCCTGTAGCATCACTGCGCCGGTGCCAACGATTCCTCAGCATCAGTGCTTCCCATCAGGACAATGTCAACTCGACGATTTTGTTTTCTGCCCGCATCCGAGTTGTTATCGGCCACCGGACGATATTCACCGTATCCTGTTACAGAAATTTTTTGCGGCGTAAAGCTGTGCCGATCGAGAAAAAAATGGGCAAGATTGGTTGCTCTGGCAGTGGACAGTTCCCAGTTTGACGGAAACGCCGAGGAACGCATCGGAATATTGTCGGTATGTCCTTCGAAGCTGATCTGATTGCTGTAAGGGAGCAGCGATTCGGCGATCTTAGCAACAAGGTCAAACGATGCGGGCTTAACCGATGCACTGCCAGAATCGAAGAAACCGGCCTCTTTCAAACTCACCACCAATCCTCTCCGGGTTATTTCAATGTTTACTTTATCTGCCGCGTTCTGTGTGACCAGAAATTTCTCGATAGATATCAAGATTTCTTTGAATTCTTTCTTCGTTGCCTGTATTTTCGCCGTACCATCCTCGACTGTTTTTTTCGGCTTTTCCGGATTTTTTATGGCAGGTTTCATCGAAGGGATGGGCATCAGGTCGGTTTTATTCATGATACTTGGTTTACCGGAGGAGGAGCCCACGGTCAAGCCGAAAGCACTGCGGTACGAGGCTGCGACCTGTTCCACTTTCTGCTTGTCCGTTTGCGACATGGCATACAGGGTGACGAAGACAGCGAACAGCAGGGTAATGAAGTCGGCATAGGAAACCAGCCAGCGTTCATGGTTCGCCGCTTTTTCCGGCTCTTTTTTTCTCGCCATTTATTTCCCCTCCTTTGCGTCTGCAGCAGCTCCTTCACCAGCTTGACCACCCAGATACGATTTGAGCCTTTCCTCGATAAACCGAGGGTTTTCACCATTCTGGATAGAAACAATTCCGGCGATGATCATTTCTTTTCGCAGCACCTCATCCTTGACCCGAAGTTTAAGTTTCGCGGCAGCGGGCAAGCAGATGATATTAGCGGTGACCAGACCGTAAATGGTTGCCACGAAGGCGACAGCGATACCACCTCCCAGCTTGGAGGTGTCTGAAAGATTACTCATAACATGGATGAGGCCGAGTACCGCACCGATGATGCCGATGGTCGGGGCATACCCACCAGCTGCCTCAAAAAACTCAACACTCATTTTGGCGTGTTCTTCACAGGCCCCCAGGTCAATCTCCATCAATTCCTTGATTTCCTTAGGATCG
>CAITZN010000332.1 GCA_903896915.1 uncultured bacterium | reverse complement strand
GCGGCCTCAACGGTGCGAATAATGGTTTCGTAATGATGCGGGGCATTATCGACATTGACACCGAACATCTTGGAAAGCTGAGAGGTGGCGATGATAATGGCTGCAGCATTGGTAAAACCGTTGACCACCGGATGGGAAAGAAAGTTGACCACCAGGCCTAGCCGGAGGATCCCGAGGCTGAGTTGGAACAGGCCGATCATGAGGGAGAGGAGGATAGCGTAGGCAATATACCCCTCACTACCAGCCGTTGCCAGCGGTTCTAATGAGGCCGAAGTCATCAGCGAGACTACCGCAACTGGACCGGTTGATAACTGCCGGCTCGACCCGAAGAGTGAGGCAATGATCGGCGGAAGAAAAGCGGCGTAGAGGCCATAGTAGGGTGGCAGGCCAGCTAACTGCGCATAGGCCATAGACTGAGGAATCAACACCAGGGCCACGGTTAGGCCGGCTATGCCATCCGCCTTGAACAAGGCCAGGTTGTAGCCGGAAAACCAGTCGAGAAAAGGAAAAATACGTTTGATCATGCTGTTCGTCTCACCTCAGTTTGTTCAGTGGGTTGTTGTGGAGCAAGCTGGTTGGTATGTTTTAGCACCCTGTGAGGCACTTCCGCCAGGGGGCCTTGTCAGAGAGTTTAGCTTTGGTTATTGTTGCGATTTTCCAGCATCCGTCGGCAGGATTCAATTAATTCGTTGTAGAGCGCGTCGACATCGTAGAGATTATTCATCCGGAAACGGACCATGCTGTCGACCATCGAAAAAACAATGAGCGCTGATTTTCTTGCCGGGACATCGCCTATAGATTCATCGCGCTGGCCACTGATGATCGCGCTTTCGAAAATATCTACAAAACAGTTGTAAATCGCCTCGAGGATGTCTCGGCATTCGGGGTTGGTTTCCGCCAGTTCGTAGGGGTAGCGCTGGTGGAGGATGGAGAAGAGATTTTCTCTGGTTTTGGTCATGTAGAGGTAAAACGAGATGGATTCTTCAACCATGTCGAGACCCGTCTTTTCGGATTCAACTTTTCGATACCGTTCAAACTCGGGCAGGATGTCATCTTTCAGGTTCCTCAGGATGGCGAGAAAGATCTCCTGCTTATTCTTGAAATGATAGAATATAGTGCCCTCTGCCGCGCCGGTCATTTTGGATAGTTCACCCATGGCGGTATCTTTGTATCCTTTCCGTGCGAACAGAAAGGTGGCGGCTTGGAGAATGGCGTCTTTTTTGGTCATGGTTTTCTCATGTAAAAATTAGACTGAGTACTCAGTCGGTTTTTATGTACCCTTTTTTAGGGCTCGCTGTCAATAAAAAATCAACCACTATGTGTATGATCGCGATCGTTCGGGAAGTGTGAAAGAGTCTCCTGTCCGGAAGGCAGGAATAGCGGAGGGCGATTGATCTTGAGGATTGAAGTGGTATGCCGAGGCATACAGCCTAGCTACGCCTCAAGGGAATAGATCCTGGCAGTTATGGCTGGGCCAAGTGGAGGCCAAAAAAAGGGGGCATCCCGGTTTCCCGGAACGCCCCTTTTGGACATCAACAAATTAAGCCAGTTGATTTATGCAGGTTTTTTCTCAGGTGCTTTCAATGTGGCGAGGATGATAACCGCAACCGCCAAGACGGCTGCAGCGAGCGCGAACGGCACCAAATAGGAGCCAGTCATAGCCTGGATCTTACCACCAAAATAGGGACCGCAAAAACCGGCAACACCCCAGGCGGTGAACAGTAGACCATAGTTGGAGCCTTGAGCGGTTGGACCGTAGTAGCCCAGCAGGGTGGCAGGGAACAGGGTGAACATCGCACCGTAGTTCCAGCCGATTAGGGCAGCGCACAGTGCCAGCATGGTAGCCGTTGAACCTGCGGGGAAGAGCATCAAAAAGGCAACAGCCTGGATGATGAACAGGGTGATAAAGATCTTCTTGGTACCGATTTTGTCAGCCAACGGGCCAATCAGAATTCGAACAGCAGCATTGGTGATGGCCAGGGCGGCGGGAGCACCGGCTGCAGCCATGGAAATGGTCTTCGCGGCATCCTTGGGGATTACCCCAGCCGCATCTAAGCCCATTTTTGCTTTATAGGCAAGCGACATAGCGTCGATACCGTGCCTTGCGATCAGGCCGATGCACATCAGACCGGCAAAAGATCCGCAGAAATAGGCGGCCCAGAGCAGCCAAAACTGCGGGGACTGTTTGGTTTCTTCATAGGTGAAGTCGCGAGTGGCTTTGGGTGCACCAGCTCCAGTGGCAGCAGCAGGCGGATTCCAGCCAGCGGGTTTGTAACCAGCCGGTGGTACCTTCAGACAGAGAGCGGCAACGACCACCATGACACCCATGGCCATACCGACGTATTTAAAAACAGGGAGAGCACTGCCAAAGTGATTGATCATCCCGGTGGCCAGCGGGGCCATGATGAAGGAGCCAAGTCCCAAGCCGACAACGGTGAAGCCGGTGGCCAACGCGCGACGATCAGGCCACCATTTGGGTGCGGTGGCAATAGGTGGCAGATAGACACAACCGCCGCCTAAACCGCATATGATGCCATAATAGAGATAGAGAAGATACAACGGTGTTCTGTTGGCGGCCTTGAGGGCATCGCCGCCAGCTTTAACTACAGCAGGATCAGGTGGGGTGATGGTGGAAACCATGAAGAAGCCGAAGGCCATGACAAGGCCACCGATGAGCACGACGTTTCTCGGGCCGACCTTGTCGCTCAAGCGACCGGCGGGAAAGGTCACTAGGCCGAAGACAAGACAGATGAGCGCGTAGGCCATGGCAACCTCAGGAACAGTCCAGCCGAACTGGGTCTGTAGAGGTTTGATGACAACGCTAAAAGCGTACAACAGTAAACCACAAGTGGTGCTGCCTAAAAGACCTCCAAGTAATGGAATCCATCTTGGAAAAGTAGTTTGTGTTTGAGACATTTATGCACTCCCCCTTATTAAAAGTATATTTATATT
>CAITZN010000331.1 GCA_903896915.1 uncultured bacterium | reverse complement strand
TGGCCGACAAAGAAATCGCCTTTTGTTATGATTCCAGTAACGACAATCGTCGTTTCTTGCGCAATCGTGTCCGCCACGAATTGCTGCCTCTGCTTGAGAGCCAGTATGATCCTGGCATCCGACAGGCCCTGTTGAAAACTGCGGCCAATCTGCGGGAGGATGAAGATCTTTTGGAACATCTGCTCGGCCTGAGCTGGGACCAGGCGGTCGAAATTCGGGTGCTGGACAACGAAGATCAGATGGTCTGTATCCTCAAGCGTGATCCTTTTCGCTGTCTCCATTCAGCCCTGCAACGCCGCATGATCGAGAAGCTGCTCTGGACCATTGGCGACACAACACGGTATGAGCATATAATGGCGGTCCTTGTCGCCGCCCGCAGCGGCAGAAATGGCAGCGAACTGCACCTGAGCCGCGGTCTACGAGTCGGGGTCAGCCGTGACCAGCTGGAGTTTTCCTACCCGCAGGGGCAGAGGCCCTGGCGCGGTCGACTCCATACTGCCTGACTTTATCCCCCTGTGTTTTCTTCGTGCACTCTGCACAGAGTATTCCGAGAGTCTTGCATGAATGCACTCCTTGCGCGGTTGGTCCAAATGTCACAATCCAACTTTGGCAAACCCGACAATAGCGTTGACAGTGCAGGGCAGGGTATACTTTGAAAATAGGTAGGAGATGTTCCCTCTGTCAGCAAGGGAACGCTCTATCGACATGATCACCTTAAGGATTGTGCAGAGGAGGGGGGATGATTGAGGAATACCTGGATATCAGTGTGGAGCGTTTGCGGGACTACATGGGGCGACACCATGAGGACGAATATCTGCTGGTCGATGTCCGTGAGCCCGACGAGTATGTCAAGGGGCACATCCCCGGCTCCGTACACATCCCCCTAGGGTCGATTTCCGAGCGGATGGATGAGCTGCCGGTGGATAAGGATATTGTTTTTTACTGTCATTCCGGCGTACGTTCCCGTGGGGCCGCTATTTTTACCGGATCGCGGCCCTATGTGGCCGGAACCGTATTCAACATGGTCGGCGGTATTGCAGCCTGGGACGGTCATCTTCTGCCTGATAGGCCAAATCTCAAGGTCTTTGATTTTTCGGGTACCGATCAAGAGGTGCTTCTGCGGGCGATGGACTTGGAACGGGGTGCTGAACGCTTTTACACCGCAATTCGGCAGTGTTACAGCAGCATATCTTGGGCTCATAGTCTTGCAACCTTGGCTAGCGCCGAGGAGGCGCATGCCCGTATGATCTACCGATTCTGGGCTGAAGGACAAACCGCCCCGTCTTCGTTTGAAATAGTGTACGCAAGCCTGGCAGGTGATATCGTCGAGGGTGGGTATTCCAGTGCCGTTTTGGTGGCGAAGCTCGAAGCGCAGCCGTTTGAACCGTGCCGGGCCACACTGGAAATGGCCCTGACCATCGAATATTCCGCTTACGATTTGTATCGCAACATGGCACATCGATTCCAGGGGCAGGCCATGGAGCAGGTGTTCCTCTCCATTGCTGAGGCGGAAAAGGCGCACATGCGGATCGTAGCCGAAGGGTTGGCTCTTTGTGTAGAATAGGTCTGCCGTGCCTGAGTCCTCTGGCGCGACCACCTCGACACCGGCCTCTGCTCACGTGTCGTTTAAGACCCCGATGCAAGGTTGCTGTTCTTGCGATATTGATGGTTCGATGGTAACATATTATGGTTTTGCTGGTTGATCGGAAGGCTTGCGCGAAGGGCTTTGTAAAGGAAATAATCAGAAACGTTTTTCACTCTCGATATGAAAATAATTGGAGCGACAATGAAGCATTTTTCCCACATGGGTAGCACCTATGACGTGGACGACCAAGGATGTTTACTGGATCCTGCGAGTTGGGACGATAATTTTGCCGAAGGTATGGCCCGGGAGTGTGATATTCCCGTTCTGTCCAGCGAGCATTGGGATGTTATTCGCTATATCCGGGGTGAGTATGAGCAAACCGGGGTGTGTCCGACCATCTTCGCCACCTGCAAGGCCAACGGTCTCCTGCCGCAGGATATGAAAAAGCTGTTCCCTACAGGGTATCACCGGGGCGTGTGCCGGGTGGCAGGGGTGCACTACCGGGTTAATCATATGCCCTACGCAGACCATCTCAAGGAGAGTGTCGCTGATTTGCGCGCTCTGTCCAGCGAAAAGGTCTACAGCACGGATGCGCGCGGCTTTTTGGTTGAGCCGGAAGGCTGGGATGAAAATTTTGCCGTGTACCGCGCCATGGAAATGAGAATTCCTGTGGGGAAGCTCACCGACGACCATTGGCGCATCATCTATTATCTGCGCGATGTCTACCAAGCGGAACATCGGATTCCCAATATTTACGAAACCTGTGAGAGCTGCAACCTGGACCTGAATGCGTTTGAGGCTTTATTCCCGGACGGCTACCATCGCGGGGCTCTTAAAATCGCGGGATTGCGGTTTGTCAAATAATTAGTCAGCCACTGTCTGATTAGTTGCAGTCGTTAAGTTTTTTTGTTCCTGGATGCGGTAGGCGCTAGGACTGCATTTTTTGATTATGTGGTGTGGTTTGAGGAGGCTCTATTATGAACAACACCTTGATGGTGTGCAGCGGCGATCC
>CAITZN010000330.1 GCA_903896915.1 uncultured bacterium | reverse complement strand
AGCCAATTATGCAGAAACGTGAGGACTTCCAACGATAGATGGGTTTCGCCCTTGTGATAGCTGCTTTGCAGTTCAACCACTCTTTTAGAGAAAATTACGTGCTCTTCTTGATGGATGGTCAGATCGGGATACTTGCTCTCGCGCATCCAGTGTTCCTCCATCGAAAAATGGTAGGTTGCATAATCGATCAGTTCATCGAAAAGAGCCGCGAGGTTTTTTGCTGAGTCCCGACTGATGAATTCGTCGTAGGTATTGTTTATCAGAAAAAACAGATGCTGATGATGTTCGTCAATTAGTGGTATGCCGACCGAGAAACGATCATTCCATGAAATAACAGGCATATTCCCCTCTATGGTTAATGGTTCAGCCTACGTTAAAAGAGATCAACATTATCCCCAAACTCCGAATCAGATGGCAGGGCGCTGGTTGCTTGGGCATGGATAGTATCGGTGAGCACCCCATGTTTTCTGGCTATATCTTCATGGATGCGCCGTTCGCTTTCCATGGTATAGCGACTGGACATGAGCCGTAGATCCTCCTTAAAAGCATCGCTGGCCGGGTACAACTCCCTGGACTCTTCACAAATCTGCCTGAGATTATTCAAGACCTCATCAGCCATGGCCTTGGCCCGCTCGTGTACATCAATACCGCGGTTAATCGTCTCTATCTCACGGACAAGTGCATCGACCTGTTTTTGTATTTGTGAAAGCAGAGCAATCAGTTCTGTCCCCATGTTGCCGAGGATGGTCAGGATATTGCTTAACGCAGCCTTCATATCAATGAGCTTGGCAGCGAGATTTGCCTCACTGCTTTTCGCATCGACATAAAGGGTCCCTGTGGTGGCATGAATCTCTGTTAAAGATGCCGTGATCATGTCGGTGCGATGAGCATCCCCATGGGAAAGAAATCCAATTTTTTCGGCCAATACGCACAAAGAGGCACCTTCCAGGCCGGCCCCGGCGGCCTTGATCCTGGCATTGAGCGCTATTATATGAATATCATTACCGATACCTTCAATTTCTGATACGTATCCTGTTATTTCATCGACTGTATCAGTTACCTCTTTCATGATAACAGCCAGTTCGCTGTTGGTCTCTGCGCAGTTAGTCAGCAATTCGGTGATCGATTCCATGTGATATCTGACATCATCAATGAAAGATCGGCCTGAGATATTACTGATGCCCGAATGAGAAAAAATTTCCTGGGCCATCAATTTTTGCTGCCCGCTGATATCAGCTAAATTGTCTATGATCGATGCAACGGCGCCATAGAGTTCTCCTGAGGCAAACTGCAATTGCGCTTCTTGGAGTTCGCAAACATCTCCTACACTTCTGATTACTTCCTCAAGGGTGACATCTCCTGGAGTCGCGATGTCGAGATTGCTTTTTTCGAGGGAAGGCAGCAATCCTTCTAAGGCTTCGGTGACATGCTCGACCTGCTGCCTGAAAATATCGTGAAATTGCATAGATTGGACCACCTGGCTGATATGGTTGGAATTTTCGGTGGCAGTAGAGGTGACGGTGCTCCCCAATACGAAAAATTGCTGGTTTACTGATTCTAGTTCAGCAATACTTGTGATCGTATTGCCGTGAGTTGAGAGCACCATGGTCTCTTGGGTTGACAAGGCAGCACTGGCAACTTTTATATTTTTTGAAATTATCGAGGATAACAGCAGCTGATCGTTTTGGATGGTGTCGGATTTTTCTTTAATCTGATGGGTGAGTTTATTGATATCCAGGGCAAGATTTAAAAATTCACCGCCTATGCTCCCGACATGAGCACTCTCAATTTTAATGAGAACCTCAAGGATATAAAGTTCCTTGCTCATTTTTTTAAACCCTTCCAGTGGGCCAGCAATCTGCCCTAACTGGCTTTCAACGGTATTAAAGGCAGTGCAGTAGTTCGAATTCTGGCCTTGGGTTTCCTCCAGATATGTTTCCATCTCGTTTAGAATCTGGCGTAGTTGTTCGATCAGTGTTTGGATACGCTCTCCAGAAGCAACTTCCACAAGGTTTTTGGCTGTTTGAGAAAGAGTGGTTGCACGCTGATAGACGCCTTGCATCTTGCTGCCGATTTGTAAGAATTCGTTCTCTGTGGCGCCTGCCAGTTTACGGAGAGTGACCAGGGAGGATGTGAGGGTCGAGGCCCAGGCTGTAAGGGATAGGGAAGCGGGATAGTTGTTGCTGCTACTATCAATTGGAGGTGTGATGCCATCTTGCCCACAGTCGAGATGATTTGAACGATCTTCTTGGATGCGTTTAGTTTGGGAGTGGACCTGCTCGGTATCACTCTGCAATTTTAAGTTATTCCTGAAAAACAACCGAAACAGTGCCATAAAACTCCTCAAATCCATGAGCGTATGGTTCATCTTTAGAGTAAGCGGCTATGAAGACGTTGTTCGATTCTGTCGATTTCACTAATCAGTTGCTCGCGGCTGAACGGCTTTTCCACAAAGCCGTTACAGCCGTTTTTAAACGCTTCGAGAACCAGGCTGGTATCGGCATAGGCGGTCATGATTAATACAGGCAGGGTTTGATGACGCTGCCGAACTGCCAGCAGCAGATCCATGCCGTT
>CAITZN010000329.1 GCA_903896915.1 uncultured bacterium | reverse complement strand
GCGCCATCGATGCGATAGCGAACACGCAACCGTTTCTCCAGCGGTTCGACGTGAATATCGGAACCACGCGTCTTGAAGGCCTCAAGGATGATCATATAGACCAGGCGGATGATCGGCGCATCGTCGGCCGTTGCCTCCTTATCATCCTTCACCACCCGTTCCTTCATGTGGAGATCGTCGTTCTTGGCAAAACTCTCCATCACGCTGATGAACTTTTCATCCTCGGTGGCATAGGCGCGCTTGGCCGCCTCCGCGATCTGCTGCTTGGTCGACACAACGATATCGACGGAACCGACAATGCGGTTGATGGTGTCGAGAAGATTGAGGTCGGATGGATCGGAGATGGCAATGGTCAGGATATCGCCGTTCTTTGACACCGGCATGATCCCGTAGCGTCTTGCCATTTCGGCCGGAACCGAATCAATGGCCTCCTTGGGAATCTCATAATCCGAGAAGTCAAAGGTCTCCATCCCGTAGATGGAGGCGACCATCATCATCAACTCTTCATCAGAGATACCGTAGAGCTGCTTGAGCGCGTCGACCGTCGAAATACCATCAGCCGCCGCCTTGGCGCGAGCCTCCTTCACCTGCTCGTCAGTGATGTACAACTGAGAATGGAGCAAGTCGATGATGATGTCGTTGAGTTCCGCCACTGCCGCGTCCTTTGGTGATTAACGGTCCGGGGCTCCGGATGCCAAGTCTGAATATCAAAGCCGCTCGAACCGTTGGCTGAGCATTAGGGCTAAGAGGATATCCTGTTGATGGCCGGTTGTCAATCAGATTCCGTCTCTGAAAAGCTGGCTTTCGATCATTGCGCACAGCGCATGATATACAGGAAGATGATATTCCTGGATCTCGAAGGTTTGCGTTGCCGGAACCCGGATACAGACATCGGCAAGCCCTGCCAGGGTGCCGCCGGTCGCCCCGGTCATTCCCAGGATCCGAACCTCGCGCAATCTCGCCACATGGCAGGCCAGCCGGACATTGCGGGCATTTCCCGATGTTGAAATCGCCCACAGCACATCGCCAGGCTTGGCCAGGGCATTCAGCTGCTGGGCATAGACCAGATCGCCACCAAGATCGTTGATCACTGCCGTGGCCAAGCCAACATGTGAAGTCAGGGCCATTGCCCGAAGTCCGATTTGCAACTTGGTCGCCAGGTAACCGCCTTCGTCCGGCCCAGCCGCAGCCACCAGGGCTGCCTGGTCGGCAGCAGAGAGTGGCCGTTTCTTCATAAACCCTTTCAAAAGCTCGCCAACAATGTGTTCAGCATCGGCAGCGCTACCGCCATTGCCACAGACGAATAGGGTGCCGCCATTCTGCACACAGCCACAAAGCATGGCAAAGGCATCGGTGATCTGGAGCTGGCAAGGGCTCAGCGCCGGATACCTTTTGATCAGATGCTCAAGGTGTTTTTCAACTGTTTTTTCCATCTCCAGCTCCCTGTTCACAACCTTGTCAATCACTCTGTCAACAACCCTGTCAACAACCTTTTCAACAGGTCCGTCAACAGCTTATCAATATGGTGCCAACATGGTCATGATCATCTTTAACCTATTGAAAACCAGTACTAAAACTATCAATATGACGGTTATCGAGCCAACATAATAGAGTTACTGTTTGAATAAAGGAACCAAATGAATAAATTCTAGGACTGTCAAAAACCCCGAGGTGCATGATTATGAGAATATCCGTTACCAAAGAACAACTGTCTGCCGCTCTCCGCAAAGTGATGTCCGCCGTGAGCAGCCGACCGGTGATCCCTGTCCTTAACAATGTATTGGTTGAAGCCAAGGAAGAAAAGCTGATTCTGACGGCCAGCGACTTGGATATAACCATTCGCTGTCATGTTCCGGCATTGATCGAGCAACCAGGGATCATCACGATTCCGGGAAAGATGTTTTCCCAGATTGTCGCCAGTCTGCCTTCTGGCGATGTGACCCTGGTGAGCGATGAAAGCCTGCATACGACGATCTCCTGTGGCAAGTCCTACTACAAGCTGGCCGGGATGGAATGGAGCGATTTCCCGCTCGACAACGAGTTTGAGGAAACTTGGAACTTCTCCATCAATGCCTTTGCTTTCCGCAAGGCGCTCTCCAAAGTTTCCTACAGCCGCAGTGTCGAGGAAAGCCGCAAGGTGCTCAATGGCATTCTGCTGAGTGTCCGCAATGGCAATCTGACCTTTGCTGCCACGGATGGCCGGCGGTTGGCCTTGATTGAACAGGCGCTCGAAAATGGTGAAAATCTTCCCGACGGCGATGTCATTCTGCCACCCAAGGCCGTCAATGAACTGGAAAGAATCTTTGACAAGGACGAAAAACTGGTGGTCCGGATCTCCGAGAGCCGGGTTTCCTTTGAATC
>CAITZN010000328.1 GCA_903896915.1 uncultured bacterium | reverse complement strand
GCTTGGCGAGCGCATCCAGATCGGCAATGTTCCCGGCCGAGTGATCGGGGTGATGGAATCCAAGGGTCAGATCCTCGGCTTTGACATGGATGACACCGTCTATCTGCCTGCGGTGCGGGTTCTGGATCTGTTTGATCGTGAAGGTTTGATGGAAATCGATATCCTCTACCGGGAGGGGGCCGAGCCCAAGGAGATGGTGGCCGCGATCAAGCGGGTGCTGTTGCAGCGCCATGGCCAGGAGGATTTTACCATCACCACCCAGCAGCAGATGCTCGATGTGTTGGGTTCGGTACTGGGTATGCTTACCGTGGCGGTAGGGGCCTTGGGTGGGATTTCTTTGTTGGTGGGCAGCGTTGGCATTTTCACGGTGATGACTATAGCGGTGCGTGAGCGGACCGCTGAGATCGGCTTGCTCCGTGCCCTTGGCGCTACCCGTACACAAATTCTGGTGTTATTTCTTCTGGAAGGGACTTTGTTGGCGGCGCTTGGTGGTGCGGCCGGGCTGGCGGTGGGCTTTTGCTGCGCCTTTCTCATCCATACCTTTGTGCCGCTCTTACCCGTGCATACCCCCTGGAGTTTTGTGATTCTCGCCGAGCTGCTGGCTATGGTTATCGGCATTGTGGCCGGTATCATCCCCGCTCGTCAGGCCGCTCATCTTGATCCATTGGAAGCGCTCCGTTCTGAATAATCGATTGTTTTACCGCACAACCTTGGCCAAAAGACAACGATACTGCCGATCAAGGCAAAAGGGTGCCTTTGTACCCATACATGCGGTGGACTGTCAGGCGGCGTACAGGTTGTTTGCCCCGTAAACCGGTCACTGTGAGCGGTACTGCCTCTGTTTGCGTAAAAAGGGTGCTGTATGGTGCCACATCAGCAGGAAATCTGTTGTCATCAATATAAAGAGCGTCCCAACCGGCAAGAGAGAGGGAGCCGTTCCATAAACGGTGCTGGTCCCATTGGCTGCGCAGGGTGGTAATCACCGTGTTTTTGGGGAGATAGACTCCAATCTGACTAATGGTGTAAAATCGATCGCTGACAATGAAGGTTTTTTCCGGTCTGGGCATGGACTGGATCAACCTGGCAACCTCCGCCCCCGCCTGATCCCAGCCAAAGAGTTCATTGGTAATATCTTTCTCGTTTTTAAAGTCCGGCAGCACCTTTACGGAGGGTAGGAAATTGTGGATGAGGGCGGAACCCTTCTGGATCTGGCCATACATCGGTTCTATTATCGAGAAGCTCAGGCCGGTATACACCAGAATTGACATCGCCAAACCGATACCTGTTGCTGATTGAATGAATAGGACCCAGCGTTTCGGTGGATCATTTGTTTCTGTTAAAACTCTCGAGACTATGACCGCAACGGCAACTGAGCCGGTCCACCAGCCAACGGCAACCCAGTGCGGCAGGATAGAACTTGACATGCCGATGACATAAAAAAAGACAAAAACCGGGGCGCTGGTCCAAAACAAAAAGCGATCAGCCTCGCATTTGGGACGCAACAGCAGCATTGCCAGTGAGGTCCAGAGCAGGATCGCCATTAAGGGCGACCATACCCCCAGTTGGACGCCTAACACTTCAAAGACACGGTTGATACTGATATGTTCGCCACCGCTACGGCTCAACTGAAATCGATAAGAAATCCAGTTGTTTTGCCAGTTCCACAGGATGTTGGGCACAAAGACAAGCAGCCCAGTCAAGACGGCAAACCATGTTTTTAGTTTGAGCAGGCGAAACCGAAATTGCGGAGAAAAAAGGAGGTAGAGGAACAGGCAGGCCGGCAGTAAAATGCCGTGGTACTTGCTGAGCAGGCAGCCGCCAAAACTCAGACCTGTCAGGAACCACCACAGGCTTCGATCATCGTGTACGGCTTTCCAGAAAAACAGCAGGCTGAAGCACCAGAAGAGGGCAAGGGGGGCATCTGGTAACAGCGCAACCATCAACAGGTGCTGGTACGGTAAAACGGCAAGTACGAGGAGTGACGCAAGCGCCAGGCGTTCATCGTTGTACAATTCCAGGATCAGGAGTCGAAGCAGGCAGGCAGAGAGTATACCGCAACCAATGGCACCGAGTCGTGCTGCCAGGGGAAGGTCGGTCAAGTGGGCTGTCAGGGCGGCAAGAAAGGCGACCATCGGTGGATGATCCATGTAACCCCAGCCAAGGTGTCTCCCGAAAAGAACATAGTGCGATTCATCGACACCCAGGCCGGCATGACTGGCAAAGATAAGTCGGAACAGACTGAGAAGCAGGAGGAGCGCCCAGAACCATCGACGACTTGTCTGTTGGGAAAGATGTGGGTAATAAAGTCGCATAATGGTTTTATTGAGCGTTGTTAGTAGATTATTTGGTGTTAGATGACGGATGATCGTGTCGTTGCCGACCCGTATATGGATCGAGTATTTCCAAACAGGGGCATAGTGTCAGTTTTTTATTGTTTTTGTGTAACAAGGCTTTGGGCAATGTGCGAGTAAAAGCACCATGTTTTGCGAGCGAAGAAAATCGTCAACACTGTCCCTGTCAGAAGCAAAGCTATTGATGGGAGGATGGTTGTGCTGGAACTCCAACTGCGGGCCCCGATGGCAACAGCCATCAGGCTTGCAACCAGAAAGAGACCGTGTAAACAAAGGCGGAATTCCCAGCAGGTCGGCATCCCATTGGTTTGGCCTTGATGAATAATTATTTTTTGCTGTTCGGGAACCCGGAGAATTTTAAAATATAAAAAATGTATAATAAGCCAGTTGAGAGCAATGACCGCCATGCCGTCGGTTATAAAATGGCTGCGGTTCATGCTACGGGCTATTGCCATAAGAAAGGCCAATCCGATGGTCAGCATGCCAATAGCGCTGCCAAGGCGATAACGGTTCCAGATCCCATGAAAGGCTATGATATAGGCCAGCGTAAGAAAGATCATAATGGTGGCTGTATGACCGGAAGGAAAACTACCGTTGAAGAATCCATCAAGGAGATTATACGGCCCCAGTTCAAACCAAGAGGAAAAAGGGAGTTCCCCATTCCAAAGGACATGAGTAGGTCTTGCCCGACCTATCGTCCATTTGAGTCCGTGTACGACAAAGATGGTTGTGACTAAACTGCTTGTGAGCACGAACCCCAACTCTGGTCGGTATCGCATCAACCGGTTCGATGGCCGTGGCAGCCAGGCGCCAAAATAAAGGAGCGCACAGATAATCATGTAGAGTGTTCCAAAATCTCCACCACCAAAGCTCTTC
>CAITZN010000327.1 GCA_903896915.1 uncultured bacterium | reverse complement strand
TATCGACCGAGCCGCTTGTGCGGGTGAACAAAGGAGGGAATGACGTGGTTTTTGATAAGGAAACAATGCTTTGGCTTTCCGGAAACGAGGCGATAGCCTTGGGCGCCTGGGAGGCAGGAGTGACGGTGGCTTCAGGATATCCGGGAACACCGTCAACCGAGATCATGGGCAACCTGGCCCGGCACGAAGGCGTCTATGCCGAATGGGCCCCCAATGAAAAGGTAGGCCTGGAAGTTGCCATCGGTGCCTCCTTTGCCGGTGCCCGCGCCTTGGCGACCATGAAGCATGTCGGCCTCAATGTCGCTGCAGACCCTCTGTTCACCTCGGCCTACACTGGTGTGCGGGGCGGCCTGGTAATCCTCAATGCGGATGATCCGCAAATGCACAGCTCTCAGAACGAGCAGGACAACCGCAACTACGCCTTTGCCGCCAAGCTGCCCATGCTGGAGCCCTCGGATCCTGCCGAAGCCAAGGAGATGATGCCGCTGGCTTATCGCTTGAGCGAGCAGCTGGACACCCCGGTGATCATCCGCATTACCACCCGTATCGCCCACGTCAAGGGCGTGGTGAAAAAGGGTGAACGCTGCCAGGTGCCTGAGGCAACCATAGAAAAAATGCCGGCTAAACTGGTCATGCTCCCCGGCAATGCCCGGGTACGGCGGGTGGCGGTAGAAAAACGGATGGCAGCCGCTCGTGAACTGGCGGAAACCATGCCGGAAAACCGCATCGAGCCCGGAACCGGGCCTCGCGGCTTTATCACCTCCGGTGTGCCGTATAATTACGTCAAGGAAGCCTTCCCCACCGCTCCAGTGCTCAAGCTGGGCATGGTCTGGCCCCTGCCGGAAAAAATGATCCGAGAATTCGCCGCCACGGTTTCAGAACTGATCGTGGTCGAAGAGCTTGATCCCTTTATCGAGACCCATCTCAAGGCCATGGGCATCGCCTGCCATGGAAAAGATATCATCCCCAATCAGGGCGAACTGAACACGTTTATCGTCCGTAAAGCTGTGGATCCCGGTTCAATAGGTGAGCTGTTTGCCCCCCTTGAACTGCCAATGCGGCCGCCCAACATGTGCGCTGGCTGCCCGCACCGCGGTCTGTTCTACGGCCTCTCAAAGATAAAAAATATTTTTATCTCCGGCGATATCGGCTGCTATACCCTGGGCTTCCTGCCCCCTCTTTCCGCTATGGACGCCTGCGTCTGTATGGGCGCATCGATAACCATGGCCCACGGCATGACTAAGGCCCTGGGTAAGAGCGGCGAAGGCCGGATCGTGGCCGTAATCGGCGACTCCACCTTCATGCATTCGGGCATGACCGGCCTGCTGAACACGGTCTACAATAATTCCTATGCCACGGTGATCATTCTCGACAACCGCACCACGGCCATGACCGGCCACCAGGACAACCCTGCCTCCGGAAAAACCATTCTCGGCGATCCCGCTCCGGCTGTAGATCTGGAGCTGTTGTGCCGTGCCCTTGGGGTCAAGCGGGTGGTGGTGGTCAACCCCCATGATGTCGACGCGACTCGCAAAGTCCTGAAAGAGGAAATCGAGTCACCCGAACCTTCCGTCATCATCAGCCGCGCCCCCTGCGTGCTCATCCCGGAAGAGGCGAAACGCAAGAAACCGGTCTACTTCACCAATCTCGCCAACTGTACCGGCTGCTCACTCTGCGTGCAGATGGGCTGCCCGGCGATCAGCTGGACACCATTAACCACAGAGGAGGCCGTGGCACGCGGCTACCGCGAGAAACAGAAAGGATTCGCCCAGATTGCCGAGAACCAGTGTGCCGGTTGCGGCCAGTGCGCGGCGGTCTGCAAGTTTGATGCGATCACCAGAAAGGAGGCGAAGTGATGAAACAGAGCGGCAATATACTCTTTTCCGGTGTAGGCGGACAGGGCATCTTGCTCGCCAGCGAGCTGACCGCT
>CAITZN010000326.1 GCA_903896915.1 uncultured bacterium | reverse complement strand
CGGCCAGCCGGAGCCAGGCACTGCCGGCAATGCCATCGATGGCAAGGCCGACACTCTGTGGACTAGCGGCCAGGGGTTCCCGCAGGAGCTGGTCGTCGATCTCGGCGAGAGCAAGGTGTTCAATGGGTTCACCTATATGCCGCGCACCGGCACGGCCGAAGGGGTAGTCGACCGGTATGAGTTCCTGATTTCCAGCGACGGCAAGAGCTGGCGGTCGATCTCGGCCGGCGAATTCGGCAATCTGCGCGCCAATCCGGTTGAACAGACAGTGCTGCTCAAGCCGCAGCGGGCCCGCTATGTCAAGTTTGTCGCCTTGCATGCGCTGGAAAAGGATTTTGCCGCCGTGGCCGAGTTCGGAGTGCTGGAGGCGAAATAACCTTGAAAGAAGGCACTAGGCACTAGGCACAAGGCACTAGGCACTAGGGGAAATGCGATCGATATTGTTGTTTCCGCCTCCCGGCGGTTTGAACCGTTGCGAAAAACTCAGGAGTTCACCATGATCAATCTGTCTACAAGCCTGCGCCCGGCGGTTCTGTTGTCGTTGGCGCTGTGGGGAAGTTGCCAGGCGGCGGAGCTTGCCTGGTACAAGGGCAATACGCATACCCATACCTTTTGGTCGGATGGCGGCGAGTTTCCGGAAACCGTTGCCGATACCTACAAGCAAAAGGGGTATCATTTTCTGGCGCTTTCCGATCACAATGTCGTATCGCAGGGAGAACGATGGATCACCTATGCCGCCGACAAGACCGCCACCGTGGACGCGGCGATGCAGCGGACCCGTGCCCGCTGGGGAGCCGATCATCTGCAGGTCCGTGAAAAAGAGGGCAAGAAACAGGTGCGGTTGTGGCCGCTGAACGAAGTCCGCAAGCTGGTCGAACAGCCAGGCCGTTTTATCATGATCGAGAGCGAGGAATTGACCTCCGGGGTGGCCGAAGGCAAACAGGTGCATTCCAATGCGCTCAACATCGACAAGCGGTTGCCGGTAAAGCCGAATAAGGAAAACACCGTCGACCAGGAGCTGGCAGCCCACCAGAAACTGGTGCATGACTATCGGCAGGGAACGGACCAGCCGGTGTTCTGGTGCATCAACCATCCCAATTATAAAAGCTCGCTGATTGCCAAGAACCTGGTCGGGGTGACCGAGGCGAATGCCGTGGAGATCATGAATACCTCGGCCACCTGTTTCAATCGCGGCAATGGCAAGGATCTTATCCCGGTGGAACAGATGTGGGACGAGGCCAATACAGCGCGCCTGCAGCAAGGGCTGGTGCCGCTTTATGGCGTGGCTGCTGACGATACCCACAAATATGGAGAGGACAAGCCGGTGTTGTACAGTCCGGGGCTGGCCTGGGTGATGGTGCATAGTCCGGCCCTGACTGCGGCGGCGATCTCAACGGCGATGCAGCAAGGCGATTTCTATTGTTCGACCGGCATCACGCTGGAGACCGTTGATTTCGACCAGCCGGCCGGCACCTTGACCATTGCGGTGGCGCCAGAACCGGGGCTCCACTACACGATCGACTTTGTTGGCAGTGTCAAGACGGCGGACGGAATCCAGATCGGTCAAGTGCTGCAGAGCACGGAAGGCATTCGGGCGGTCTATAAGCTGAAAGGGACGGAGCTCTTTGTCCGTGCCGTGGTTCGCTGCGATGCCCCGCCAGTCATCAAGTACGATGACTTCAGCAATGTTGAGCGCAAAGCCTGGACCCAGCCCGTCGCCTGGAAGAAATAGCCTAATCGGGTCTACGGGTCTGAGGGTCTGAGGGTATTAATCTGAAATCTGAAATTTGTAATCTGAAATGACCTACAGCCTACAGCCTAAGCACCGACAGCCTAATCGGGGGTTAATCTGAAATCTG
>CAITZN010000325.1 GCA_903896915.1 uncultured bacterium | reverse complement strand
CTGAACGTCGCCCCGGAACATCCCCGGCACATTCATCTCATCGGCATTTGCGGCACCGGTATGGCCGCCATGGCCGGAATGCTTCAGCAGCAGGGCTTCAAGGTGACCGGTTCAGACCAAAATGTCTATCCCCCGATGTCCGATTTCTTGGTCGGGCTGGGCATCGAAGTGATGCCTGGTTATGCTGCCGCCAATCTTGCCTCACGCCCCGATCTGGTGATCGTCGGCAATGTAGTGCGGATCACCAACCCTGAGGCGGTGGAGCTGGCGCGGCTGTGTATCCCTTATCTGTCGATGCCTCAGGCACTGGGCCACTTTTTTCTCGAAGGTAAGATGTCGTTGGTGGTGACCGGCACCCACGGCAAGACCACTACCTCCTCGCTGCTCGCCACGACCCTGCACAGGGCCGGCACCACACCCGGTTTCATGATCGGCGGGCTGGTTGAGGCCTTTGGCCGTAACTCCAACGTCAGCGACAGTCCGTACTTTGTGGTCGAAGGCGACGAATACGACACCGCCTTTTTTAACAAGGTATCGAAATTTCACCACTACCGCCCGTTTTGTGCCATCCTCACCTCGGTGGAATTCGACCATGCCGATATCTTTGCCGATCTCGACAGCATCAAGACCTCGTTTGCCGAATTCATCGATCGCATCCCGCTCCAGGGGGCGCTGATCGCCTATGTTGATGATCCGTTAGTGGCTGAGTTGGCGGCAGTGGCCCGTTGCCCGGTAATCTCCTATGGCGTCAGCGATGGCTGCGAGTGGCGACTTGCCGGGCTCCAGGTCAAGGGGATGTCCAGCGAGTTTGCAATCTATCACCGGGACCTGTTGCAAGGGCATTGTCGGTTGCCCATGGCGGGGCTGCACAACTGCCTCAATGCCTTAGCGGTGATTGCCCTGCTGAGCCACCTCGGGTTCCCGATGGAGGCGATAATTGCAGGGTTGGCCTCCTTTGAAGGGGTCAAGCGGCGGCAGCAGATTCGCGGTACGGTGCGGGGGGTCACGGTGGTCGACGATTTCGCCCACCATCCGACTGCGGTTCGCGAGACTTTGAGCGCCCTGCGCCTGGCCTGGCCAAAGAACAGATTAGTGGTAGTCTTTGAACCGCGCACCAATTCCAGCAGGCGGTCCGTGTTTCAGCACGACTACGCCGGTGTTTTTACCCACGCCGACGAGGTCCTGATTCGGGAGCATGTACCGCTGGATACCGTCCCTTTGATTGAGCAATTTTCTTCGGTTCAACTTGCTGCTGATCTCTGTGCCCTGGGAACCAAGGCCCGTGCTTTTGCCGACACCGACACCATCCTCGATGCTCTCAGCCAGCACTGTCAACCCGGTGATATCGTCGTCATTCTCTCCAACGGCGGTTTTGACGGTATTCATGAACGGCTCCTGGACCGGCTTGGGCAAAGAGTTTGAAAGCTGTTACGGGAAAAGAGGGAGGGTGGTTGGGGGTATAGAGAAAATGTAGGGGCACGATACAGCAGTGTACCGACAACCTGCCTACCGTTCTTCGGTGAAGAGGGAAATCTGTTGTTGCAGTTCAGTGACCCGGGCCAGGTAGTCAAAGGCACCGTCTCCGGCCAGGCACTGTTTTTCGATAACATAGGCGGTTTGGGCCAGCTCGGCCAAGCCCATGTTGAGCAGGGCCCCTTTGACCGCATGGCTGGCTCGGCTCAACTGATGCAGGTCGCCACAGGCCGCCAGCTCCGCCAGTCGGTCAACGTAGGAGCGCAGGGTGTTGACGAAAACAGGGATCATGGCAGCCGTCTTCTCCTCATTCAGCAGATATGCGGTTTTGAGGTGCAGTTGTATGGTTTTCAGATATGTCGTGCGATCCATGCCCGGCCTGCGTCTATTGTTGCAGCTCTATTGCTTTTCGTTGATGCAACATAAAGCATTTTTATATTTGCCACAACCATTGGGCCCGGAATAACGCTGTTATGCATCCCCTTGAACAAAAAGTGCGACAGATACTGGTCAGCGAGTCCCTGTTGGAAAAGGGCAGCCGGGTTCTGGTCGGCGTTTCGGGCGGGGCCGATTCTATGGCTCTTGT
>CAITZN010000324.1 GCA_903896915.1 uncultured bacterium | reverse complement strand
GGCATGGAGCATGGCGAGATCGGCGCGAAAATGGCTGAGGAGCTTGGGCTTGAAGAAGAGATTCGTCAAATCATCCTTAAGCATATTCGCGGCGGCCTGACCGAAGCGGAGGCGCAAGAACTCGGCCTTCCCGTCCGGGACTACACTTTAAGGACGCCTGCAGAGAAGATCGTCATCTATGCCGATCGGATGGTGGACATCTACATGGACGGTATCGTGCCGGGTACCAACGAGAAAAAAGCTGAAGAACAGTTTGTGGAAATCCTCCGCAATTATGAAAAATACGGAAAGAATCCGGTCACGATGCAGCGGTATATCGCACTGCACGACGAGATTCACGGCTGGATGGCCCGATAAACCTGGCTTCGGCAAGACGTCCCTTGCTGGAGCGACCAATAGTGAGCAACATGAACGCGCACAAATCGGACACTAAACTCCTCTTTGCTGCCCGGACCACGAGGCTGTTTGCTTACGGATTTGTCTCCGTCGTTCTGGTTCTCTTTCTTGCGGAAACGGGATTGAGCGGTTCCGGCATAGGGGCGATACTGACCTTAACCCTTGCCGGCGACATCTTGGTTTCTCTCTGGATCACCATGATTGCCGATCGGATAGGTCGGAAGAAAATGCTGTTTCTTGGTTCCTTGCTCATGGTCATGGCGGGGCTGGTCTTTCTCCTCACCCGCAACCCGGTCTGGTTAACGTTTGCCGCCATCATAGGCATCATCAGCCCTAGCGGTAACGAGATTGGTCCCTTTTTATCGATTGAGCAGGCCGCTCTATCCCAATTGGTTGCTGATAAACGGCGCACTACCGTGTTTGGTTGGTATAACCTAGTCGGTTCGTTTGCAACTGCCGTAGGAGCTCTTGCCGGCGGATGGTTAGCACAATTACTTCAGGAATCGGGTTTGAGCGCCTTGGAATCCTATCGATATATCATGGCCGGATATGCAGGTTGTGGTGTTGTCCTCCTGCTGCTGTTTTCCATGCTGTCGAAAGATGCTGAAGTGTATCCAATTGAAGTGAAACAGAAGGCCGGGGCAACCCAGTCGTATTTTGGATTGCATCAATCCAGGAAGGTGGTGTTCAAACTGAGTTCGCTGTTTGCGTTGGATGCTTTTGCAGGAGGGTTTGTCGTGCAGAGCATGATTGCCTGGTGGTTTCATACTCGGTATGGCATTGACGAAGGGGCGCTCGGGAGTATTTTCTTTGGCGCAAATCTATTGGCTGGCGTTTCTGCGCTGCTTGCCACACGCATTGCTGCCCGCATTGGGTTGGTTAACACCATGGTGTTCACCCATATTCCATCCAATATCCTGCTCTGCCTGGTACCGTTTATGCCAAATCTCTGGTCGGCAATAACGGTATTGTTGCTCCGATTCAGCATTTCCCAGATGGATGTGCCCACCAGGCAGTCCTATACAATGGCGGTCGTCAACCCGGATGAAAGAACTGCGGCCTCCGGGGTGACCAATGTTGCCAGATCGGTGGGAGCTGCCGTTTCGCCAGTACTCGGCGGGCTCCTCATGGCTGATCCCTTACTGTTTAGTGCGTCTTTCCTGGTCGCTGGGGGACTTAAAATTGTTTACGACCTGTGCCTTTATAGGATGTTTCAAAAAATACGCCCACCCGAAGAAAAAGCTCATTGTTGAAGCCAATGGTTCCGCGAGTTGAAGGGAATTTGGTGGCACCTTTTTTAAAGTTACTATTAACGTAGGATCAATATCTGTCTCAATTTGGGATCTCTTGATGGGAATATTTTATTAGCCAACTGACCAATATTGATTGATTTTATTGGAATATAAGGCCGCCCTGTGAAAGTTATTAAAAGCATGAAGACAGGCGATGCAGGCAGGCTTAACCAATAATGAGGGATGCAGATGCCACTAACAGAAGACATGCAACCGCCGGAAACAGTATCGTTTAAGGAAGCTTTTGAGGTGTGGATGAAGATCGGTTTTTTGAGCTTTGGCGGTCCGGCCGGCCAGATCGGCCTGATGCACAAAATGCTGGTTGATGAGCGAAAATGGATCAGTAATGATCGTTTTCTCCATGCCCTCAATTACTGCAACCTGCTTCCCGGACCGGAGGCACAACAGTTAGCCATTTACATCGGCTGGCTACTCCACGGAACCAAAGGAGGCCTAGCCGCGGGGCTCCTGTTTGTCATTCCGGGCATGTTCACCGTCCTGGCGTTGACCATCCTCTATGCAGGATTTAATCAGGTTGCTTCGGTGCAGGCCTTTTTTTATGGATTGAAACCGGCTGTGCTGGCCATCGTCGTTATGGCGGTCTTCCGCATTGCGAGCAAGTCCCTGAAAACACCATATCTTGTGGCTGTCGCGGTGCTTTCTTTCATCGCTATGTTTTTCTATCAGATTCCTTTTCCGTTGGTCATTTTCGGTTCTGGCATCCTTGGCTATCTGGGCCTGAGTGTCTGCCCCCATTATCTGGGCGAGGCCTGCCCCAAATGGATTCACGGCGGCCTAACACTGGGTAGTTCATCAGGAGAAAAGGATGGAGTCATCGACATCCTTTTAGCCTCAGATATGGACGGAAAATTTGCCCCGACCTTAATGAGGAGCTTGAAGGTGTTGATGGTCTGGGGCGGGATCTGGCTGGGTCCGGTGCTGATACTGCTTCTGATGCTGGGTCCGGATCATGTTTATTCGCAAATCGCGCTTTATTTTAGCAAGCTGGCCACCGTCACTTTTGGTGGGGCTTATGCGGTTCTGGCGTATATGGCGCAGGAAGCGGTGTCCAACTATGGCTGGCTCAAACCGGGGGAGATGCTTGACGGTCTGGCACTGGCTGAAACGACCCCAGGACCATTGATTCAGGTGGTGCAGTTTGTCGGTTTTCTCGGGGGCTTCCGGTCTCCGGGCATTCTCAATCCCTATGTAGCTGGTATCTTTGGGGCATTTTTGACTGTCTGGGTGACCTTCGCGCCCTGTTTTCTCTGGATTTTTCTTGGCGCACCGTATGTTGAGAAACTTCGGAATAATAAAATGATGAACGGGGCGCTCTCGGGAATCACCGCAGCGGTAGTCGGCGTTGTGCTCAACCTCTCCATCTGGTTCGGCATCAACGCCATGTTTGGGCGTACCGGTGAGTCGTATTTGTTTGGGGCAACCATCCCTTCCCCAGACCTGGCGACCGCTGACTGGTTTGCCTTCGCATTGGCTGCAATTTCGTATATCGCTATGAAATATCTGAAGCTGGATATGATCCCTGCGCTTATCGGTTGCGCTGGGATTGGATTTCTTTGGAAAACATTCATGTAGGGAGCAAAAACATGGAAAAGACCATTACATCAACAGAACTTGCTGGGTTGCTGCAGGCAGAAAACAAGGTGACCCTGCTTGATGTGAGAAGAAAAGAGGATTATGAAAAAAATCCCGAGGGTATCGGTGCTGCTCAGTGGCGGGACCCGGCTGCGGTGGAGCAGTGGGTGCATACTCTGCCGGAGGAGCAGGATGTGGTGATCTACTGCGTCCGTGGTGGTTCGGTCAGTCAATCGGTGCAGAAGCAGTTAGCCGAGGCTGGAGTTAAGGCAAAATATCTTGAAGGCGGGCTTGAGGCTTTTTTGAAGCAACCCTGAGATGATGGGGAAGGGTGGTTTGGGGGTGTTCCTGCGCCCTAAGCAGATTGCTCGGTTAGCTTTTCAACTCGAGTAAAGCTGCTTCGAAATCGACATAGAGTTCTTCCACGGTTTCATAAAAGACCTCAGCGCCTGCCGAGAAATGCAGCAGGATATTGTTGAGGGTGTCCGGGATATAAGGGAAGAGTTTTTGCAAATTGACGATCCTGTTCTGGGCGAGCAGGGAGAAATCAGAAGGGGTGAGCGTCTTTGCCACTGTTTCACCCATTGCCGGGTCGGCCAAGACCTCACGCGGGTGATAATCTCCTCGGGCGGTCAGGTAAATGAGGATATTGCCCAGTTCAAACAGGTCCAGTGCAAAAGGTTTTTCTGGCAAATAGAAATCGTAATCGTAATCAATCCAGTAAAAAAGGCCGGTGTTACGGTCAACAAAAACATGATCCCGGCGGATGTCGCCGTGGCGGAAGCCGTTTTGATGCAGGAAACCGATCCCTCGCAGGCAGCCGAGGAACTGTTCGAAAATGGTTGGTAGTTCCTTGAAAAAATAATCGTGATGGGAACTCTCGCTGTGGATCACCTTGTCGAGGCGCTGCCCCCTGACCGGTACTATTATCCGGAGCAGATTGCCGGAGGCATCGAGTATGGCCTCGCCCTGCATGAAATGGGGACGCCCCTGCACCAGTTCCAGTATCCTCGCCTCTTTTTCCGGGCTGCGGTAACAGGGGATAGTGAATTGTCCCAGCGTCATGTCAAAAGTCTCGTGAAAGACCATCTTGAGGATATAGGGCGTACCCGTGGCCAGGTCCTCGACCTTGGGGACCCATTGCTTGATCTGCTCGTCCACCCCAAACCTGCCTTCCTTGGTGTAAGCTGTGATCAGGAAGTACCTGTCTTCCGCCTGGATAACGTCGCCGTAATCGATGGAGGAAAAATCGGTGGTATCGGTGTAGACCCTTGATGGCCGTCGCAGGCTGCGGGTAACCCGGTGTTCTTTCAGATTGCGGGCAATGGTCTCAGGCAATGATGCGATTGCATGATACGGAGCCATCAGCCAATCACCCACACTGCGATATCCCTGCCGTTATGGATCAGGGCGTTGGAGATGGAGCCAAAAAGAAATTCCTCGGCTTTTGGTATCCCGCGTTTGGCGACAACAATGGTGCCGTAACCTTCCCGCACCTGCATGTCGAGGATGGCCGCACTGATCGATTTATGTTCTGCCATCAGACACTTGGAGGTTATTGTCAGGGGGGCGATCCCGTGGGACTGGAGGATTTTTTCCGTTTGCGCGAAAAGTGTCCTGGCTTTTTCTTCCTGAGTCACCTGGTAGGCATCCAGGGTCGCTCCGGACCGATAGTAGTCCGGCGGTGGTTCAGGATAGATATGCAGGAGGCAGATATAAACGTCGGCAAGATGACCGGCAATACAGCCAACGTATTCAACAGCATTGATCGAGCGGGGAGAATCGTCAATGGCGATGATAATGCGTCTCCAGTCACTCATTGCAACCTCCTGTTTTTATTGGGAAGCGTTGGGCCCGGCGCGGGGCGTTCGGTCAGTATTTATTGTAATGATACAATGTGGCTATGTGTATTAACAGGATGTCGCCGTGGCAAATGGGGATGACTTGGCACGGGATTGTGGGTAAAGGATTCAGGAATCCATACGGCTGGAGGTTTGGGCAAAAAAAAGTTTCCAGGTTTCCGAGGTGTTGAGAATTTTGGCGCCGATGGTTTTTCCATCCCAGCTGGTATCTTCCCATTGTGGTTGGATGTGCAGGATGGGGATCCCGGGATTGTCATTGGAGAAAACGGTCAATTGTCTGGCGCTCCTGTACAGTTGTTCTGGGAGATTACACAGGCAGATGCCACAGAGTGAGATGTTATCGATAAGGGCAGTGGCAAAGAGACAGCCATCGGTAACATGAACCGTGGTGTTGGCAAGAGGGATACGGGGATTCTGTCGTTTATCAGCCCCTGCCAGTCGCTGGCGGTCTTCACTGCTATTTTTATGGATAGAGGCAAAAGAGGGGAGCAGGGTGCCGGTAGATAGGTTGAACAGACGTTTGATTACCCGAAAGAACTTTTTAAGCGGCTTCTCGGGGGAGCGTCTGGATGTTCCGGTTGTTGAATGCAGCACCTACACACCCTTTTCGAGGTTGATGGATTGTGGAGACGTCTCGTCATTACTATTACTCATTATAATGCCCGATGTTTTGTATGCAAAGGAAAGATGTTCTTTTCCACACCAAAAAAACAGGTATCCATCAGTTGAAAAGTAAGGGGAATGCACGTCCTTTTACTACCCAGGGCATCCCTTTACAAGAGACACCCTGGAAAATCGACCCTTAATTATCTCGAAAAAACAGTCTGGTTTAGTATTGTATCAGCCCCGTTTTTGTAATAATTGTCTTTGCTGACACTCGGGGGGCATTGGCAAGATTCCAGACGGTATACAGTTCCGGGAAAAGAGACTCAGCTGATAATCCATCAACAGGAACTATTACATTCATCCCCCGTAAAGCAGCACCACTTGCTGTATAAAGCACAGCACCATGCGCTGCGGTGCCGGTCACAATAACTGTTTCTATCTTCTTTTCCTTCAATATCTTCTCAAGGTCAGTGCCCAAAAATTTGTCAGGGCCGGAAGTAACAACCGGCTCTCCAGGAGAGGGAGCAAGGTCTGGCGCAATATCTTTAACTT
>CAITZN010000323.1 GCA_903896915.1 uncultured bacterium | reverse complement strand
TGGCTGGCGGTAGAGCAGAGTCGCGATAGCCGCGATCCTTTGGTCGACTGGCTGCTGCAGGCTGCAGCAACTCGGTCTTCTTTTGATGTCCCCCTGCTGCTTCTGGCGGGTTTGCATCGCGATGTCCTTACAGGGGTCGCTGAGGTTGCAGCCCTGGCGGCGTACTATCCGACGGCGGGTGGAACGCGATCGCCGGACGACCACGGTCTCGGCTTTGCTCTCCGGCAGGCGATCCTTGCTCGGCAAGATTCGCTTACAGAATTTCTCCGCACCGCAACCGTGCAGACCAATGAAACAGCTCGGGGGCTTTGCTGGCTGCTACCAGTCCTCTATCCTGGCTGGCCGGCTATCCATCTGATTGATCTCGGGGCTAGCGCCGGGCTCAATCTGGTGGCGGATTACCGCAACTACCGTCTAGTCGAGGGCGATGAGGGCAGGGTATTGCTTGATCTCGGCAGCGGCGAGCCTGGGCAGTTCCTCGTTGCTAGCCTTGGGGAATTCACGTTCCCACCCCTGCCGCCCACTCTGCCTGCCATCCTTTCACGAACCGGTTGCGATTGTGCCCCTTTTGGTCTGGCATCACATAAAGACGAACAGACGCTGGCCGCTTTTATCTGGGGGGATCAGCTAGGGCGGCTGGCTCAGTTGCACCAGGGGATAGCCGCCTTCCATCGAGTCAACAGCTCACAGGTTCCGGTTCATCTGCATCCGGCTGATCTTCCTGATGAGCTATCCCGGTTTGTTGAACAGCAGATAGCATCTGGCAGCAATGCGCCAACCGTCATCTTCAATACCTATCTGACTACCTATCTTCATGACAAGGGGGCATCTTTGAGGCCCCAACTGGCCGCCTGGGCCAGCAAACAAGCACAGCCTGTTCTCTGGTTGCAATGGGAAACGTTGTGGCAGGAACTAACTCCACCGGAATTTGGGTGGGTCGGCTGGACTGCCGACCTGTGGCAGGAAGGTCGGCACTTTCATTGGCAACTGGCCTGGGCGCATCCGCATGGCACCCTGATCCAGTGGTTGCCGGAGAGCTCGGAGTGGGCCGAATTCTGGCGGAGTGCCACTGGGAATTCTGGTTGATTGCGTTCTTGTGCGCTATGCTGGGACCAAGATCTCAAGAAACAATTCGAGCGATGCTTTCTGCTGTTCAACAACTGTAACGTTAATGTGGGTACCTGCATGAACCTAAAAGATTTTTTTGCCGATTTGCGCCGCCGCGATCACAAACCGGGGATGAGTGCCCTGCAGATCCTCAAATTCATCGGGCCGGGATTACTGGTGACGGTGGGTTTTATCGATCCCGGCAACTGGGCGGCGAACATTGCCGCCGGCGCCGATTTTGGGTATGCGCTGTTGTGGATGGTGACCCTGTCGACCGTCATGCTGATTGTGCTGCAGCATAACGTTGCCCATCTGGGGATTGCCTCCGGTCTCTGTCTCTCCGAGGCTGCCCAGAAATATGCGCCCCCATGGGCAAGTCGTCTTGTCCTTGGCTCGGCAATGCTGGCCTCCATCTCGACCTCACTGGCCGAAATTCTTGGTGGCGCCATTGCCCTCAATATGCTGTTTCATATTCCTATCCCGACCGGCGCGTTCCTGGTGATGCTTTTTGTGGGAGTGATGTTGTTCACCAACTCCTACCGCGCCATTGAGAAAATTATCATCGGCTTTGTCTCGGTAATTGGTCTCTCCTTTTTGTATGAACTGACCCTGGTCGATATCGATTGGGCACTGGCTGGAGTTGCCTGGGTCAAACCCAGTTTTCCCGAAGGCAGCATGGTCATCATCATGAGCGTGCTCGGCGCAGTGGTGATGCCCCACAATCTTTTTTTACACAGCGAGATCATCCAGAGCCGCCAGTGGAATCGTGAAGATGAGGCGGTGATCAAAAAGGAGCTGGATTATGAATTCCTCGACACCCTGTTCAGCATGCTGGTCG
>CAITZN010000322.1 GCA_903896915.1 uncultured bacterium | reverse complement strand
GGTAGCAGAAGGAAAAAGTGGAGGTGCCCATGGCACAGACAACAGAGAAGAAGAAGGAAATTATTGAAAAATTCAAGATTCATGAGACCGATACCGGTTCTTGCGAGGTGCAGATAGCCTTGCTGACCGAGCGTATCGTGTATCTCACCGAGCATTTTAAAACGCATTCCAAAGATCATCATTCCCGCAGGGGTTTGTTGAAACTCGTTGGGCAGCGTCGGAGTTTGATCAAATATTTGCAAAAGAAAGATGTTGCCAAATACCGGGCCCTTATCCTGGAGCTTGGCATCCGCAAATAAATCAGTATCGGGCGGAGGACCATTGTGGTTCTCCGTCCGTTTTTTACGGTGTGTCAGTTCTGCAGCAGCGGAAAAGTCATAAAGACACAAAGGACACAGAGAGAATTGGCAAAGGATGAAGATTGTCGCTGCATCCTTTGTGCCTTTGTGACAGAATTTAGCTGCACCAGACTCATCGTCACTTTTTAAAGCACATTCCGGGAGCACCGGAGCAGGAGTATGTATGATAAAAACAGTTGATACCGAAATAGGTGGGCGAACTATCGCCTTTGAAACCGGCAAGATGGCTAAACAAGCCAGCGGTTCTGTGGTGGTTTCGAGTGGTGACATCAGGGTGTTAGTCACCGTTGTTGCCGAATCTGAGTCAAAGGATTTGGGTTTTTTGCCATTGACCATCGAGTATCAGGAACGAATGTATGCGGCTGGTCGCATACCAGGTAGTTATTTCCGTCGAGAGATCGGCCGACCCAGCGAAAAAGAAGTGTTGACCTGCAGGATGATCGATCGGCCTTTACGCCCGCTCTTTCCCGCTGGCTATTCCAGTGAAACTCAGCTAATAGCCACGGTTTTCTCAGCTGATCAAGAATTTGATCCCGATGTTCTGGCTATGAACGGTGCTTCCGCCGCCCTGATGCTCTCCGATATTCCGTTTGCAGGACCAGTGGCCGCTGCCCGGGTTGGGTATATCGATGGCCAGTATGTCCTTAACCCGAGTAAAAGTCAGCTTGAAAAATCCCAGATCAGTTTGGTTGTTGCCGGCACGCGTACGGCTGTGGTCATGGTCGAGGGCCGGGCTGGAGAGATGAACGAGGATTTTGTGCTGGAGGCTATCTTTTTTGCCCATGCCGGTATCCAACCACTGATCGATCTTCAGTTGCAGTTGCAGCAGGAGGCCGGAAAAGCCAAGCGGGTGGTAGTCGCACCAACCGTCAATACGACCTTGAAAGCCAAGGTCGAGGCTGTGGCCGCTTCCGGTATGGAAGAGGTGGTGACCATCGCCGACAAGATGGCCCGATCCAGTCGTTACAGCCAACTCAAGTCTGAGGTATTGGCGTTGATTGATCCCGCCATGTTTGAGGCCCCGGGTCAGGTCACGGAATTGCTCAGCGGCTATAAAAAACAGGTAATGCGGGATCGCATTGTCAGCAAAGGGTTGCGTCTCGACGGCCGCTCTTTCGAAGAGGTCCGGCCTATCACCTGCGAGGTTGGTATCCTGCCGCGTGCCCATGGTTCTGCGCTCTTTACCCGGGGCGAGACCCAGGCCCTGGTCATCGGTACCTTGGGAAGTGAACGCGACGAACAGCATTTGGAAGGCCTGGGTGGCGATGTCTACCGCCGGTTCATGCTCCATTACAATTTTCCGCCGTTCTGCGTCGGTGAAGTCCGCCGTCTGAGTGGTCCAAGTCGTCGCGATATAGGTCATGGCACCCTGGCCCGCCGCGGTATCGAGGCGGTGCTCCCTGCAGGAGACATTTTCCCCTACACATTGCGGGTGGTTTCCGAGGTGCTAGAATCGAATGGCTCTTCTTCCATGGCCACGGTCTGTGGCGCCAGCCTGGCGCTTATGGATGCCGGCGTGCCGGTCAAGGCACCTGTGTCGGGTATTGCCATGGGGCTTATAAAAGAAGGAGAGAAGGTTGTTGTGCTTACCGATATCTTGGGGGATGAAGACCACCTTGGTGATATGGATTTCAAGGTTGTCGGCACTCGCGACGGTATAACCAGTCTGCAGATGGACATCAAAATCGATGGTGTCGATCGGGAAATCATGGCACAAGCATTGGCCCAGGCAAAAAATGGCCGGATACATATTTTGGAAATAATGGAAGCGGCCATCGGTTCGCCCCGAGCGGTGGTTTCCGAGCATGCGCCTAAGTATGTAACCATCAAGATTCATCCCGACAAGATTCGTGACATAATCGGACCCGGCGGTAAAATTATCCGGGAGATGACAACCGAATTTGAATCCAAGATCGATGTCGATGATGATGGCACCATCAAGATTTTCAGCAATAACTGTGAGCAGGCCAATGCCTTGATCAAGCGCATTCAGCAGATCACAGCCGTTCCTGAAGTCGGTAAAATTTACGAAGGAGAAGTCAGAACCATTAAGGATTTTGGGGCTTTTGTTCAGATCTTTCCTGGTACCGACGGCATGGTGCATATATCTGAGCTGGCTAATGAGCGGGTCAAAAACGTGACTGATGTTGTTAAGGAAGGCGATATTATCAAGGTCAAGGTCATTGATGTTGATAGCCGTGGCCGCATTCGCCTGAGCCGCAAAGCTGCATTGGCAGAGGGTGAAGAGTAATTCACCAGTGTAGTCCTTAAGCCGAACGAAAAAGCCGGTTGCCGTGAAAACGGGAACCGGCTTTTTTTTATGAAAATCAAGAAAGTTTCCCTGAAATTGCCAAAGAAGGGAGCCGTGGGAGTGGACGATGCAAGCTGTTACCGTTGCTTTTAGCTGGATCGATGCTGAACAGACTGTCGGCCTATCGCTGCCGGTATATGCGACAGACCTAGCGGCGGGTATGGATGTGGGCGCTGCAATTGATGAACCGCTGGTGCTTGAACCAGGAGATATCAGACTGGTGCCTTGCGGTTTTGCGCTGGCTATTCCGGAAGGTTTTGAGATGCAGGTCCGTCCCCGTTCAGGTCTTGCGGTAAAACACGGTGTCACCGTCATCAACGCCCCTGGAACGATTGATGCTGATTACCGGGGCGAGATCAAGGTTGGTCTGGTCAATCTTGGCCGGGTTTCCTATACGGTCCGGCGTGGCGACCGTATAGCCCAGTTGATTCTGGCGCCGGTCGTCAGGGCGCTGTTTCTAGTGCAGACCGAGCTTGAGCAAACAGTGCGGGGGAGCGGCGGATTCGGGCATACCGGTTTGCAAAAGGTCGATTGCCCCGTAACCGGAACGGGTAGTCTGTGAGGTTCTCAGTCCTTGGTAGTGGCAGCAAGGGTAATTGTACGCTGGTGGAGTCGGGCTCAACCCGTCTGCTCATCGATAATGGTTTCTCGGGCAAGGAAATTGTCGCACGTCTTGCCGGAATAGGGATTGCCCCGGAAACGCTTACCGCCATTGTGGTTACCCATGAACACGATGACCACATTAAAGGCATCGGTGTTCTCGCCAGGCGGTTAAACCTGCCGGTGTATGCCAACGCAGCAACGCACAGGGCCGCGGAGCGCAGGGTCGGCAATCTGCCGTCGCGTCATGAATTTGGGGTTGGCGAGGCTTTTGTCTTGGGTGATCTGCAGATCCATCCGTTTTCCGTGTCCCATGATACGGCCGATCCGGTTGGATTCGTTGTGAGCAACGGGGTAAGCAGTCTGGGGTACTGCACTGACACCGGCAAAATCACCCAACTCATCAGGTATCATCTCCAAAAATGTCAGGCCCTGGTTCTCGAGGCCAACCACGATGTGCAGCTGTTGCAAGATGGGCCCTATCCGCTCCCCCTCAAGCAACGGGTGCTTTCCAGCAAGGGCCACTTGGCTAATGGCGATTCGGTGGATCTTGCCGCCTGTCTGGCTGAAGATCGGTTGCATCTATTGGTGCTTGCCCATCTCAGTGAAATCAATAACCATCCTGACTTGGTGCTGCAGGAGGTGCGTCGTCGGCTGACAGGTTTTGGGACGCTTGAGGTGTTGCTTGCCAGTCAGTTGCAGGCCGGGCCTTTGCTGGAGATTCTGCCGTGAATGCGTCAAGTTATCAGCGTGGAAGGTTGAAGTCCAGATTTCTAGCCGCGCGGGTGAAAACGTTGATGGGTTGATTTAAGACGGGCGGTATCGACATGGGTATAGATCTGGGTCGTGGAGATATCAGTGTGCCCCAGCATCATTTGGACCGAGCGTAAATCGGCGCCGCCTGCGAGGAGATGGGTGGCAAAGGAATGGCGCAGGATGTGCGGGCTGATTTCTTTGTTAATACCCGCGGCCAGGGCGACTTCCCGAATAATCTGCCAGAAACGATTCCTGGTCATGCTCGTGCCACGATTGGAAATGAACAGCAGGGGGCTCGGTTTGTGTTTCAGAATCAGTGGGCGGCCCCGTTCAATATAATCTTTAATAAGAGCCCTGGCAGTCTCAGAAAAAGGAATGACTCGTTCTTTGTTCCCTTTGCCGAGTATGCGGAGATGGCAGCTATTTAAATTGCAGCCGTTTACAGGCAGGTTGACCAGTTCTGAAACACGCAGCCCTGATGCATACAGCAGGTACAGCATAGCATAGTTTCGTAACACCAGAGGAGGGGTAAGCTCAGGGAGTTGCAGCAGGGAATTGACTTCTGCAACACCAAGGACCTTTGGGAGGCTACGCCCAATTTTCGGTGCTTCAATTTCAGCGGTGGGGTTGGCGGGAAGCGTGCCCTGCTCGTGGAGGAACGAGAAAAATGCTCGCAATGCCGCAAGCCTTCGTGCGTTGGAACGTGCACTGATGTGGTGTTGGTGGCAGAAACGGAAGAACTGCTGAATATGTTCCTTGCCTATACCATCAGGGAAGAGCAAGGAATCGTTGGCGATAAACCGTAAAAAAGATTCCAGATCAGCTCGGTAGGCCGCAACGGTATTTCTAGCAAGCCGTTTCTGGACGGTAATGTGTTGCAGGAAAAGCTGGAGATGATCGGTGTAGTCGGTGAGTTGCAGAGGCGTGATGGACGGGTGGAGGTGAAAAAAGCCCTAACGGTAGAACCGTTAGGGCTTTCAATTCAGAACCGGCTTCTTACCCGGTTGAATTTACGAAGTTTGCGCAGGGCCTCCGCTGCTTTACGGCGTTTTTTGACACTGGGTTTTTCATAATATTCACGCCGTTTCAGCTCTCGTTTAATACCGTCAATCTGCAGTTTTTTCTTCAACTGCCTGATCGCGTATTCAAGGTCACCTCTGACATCTACTTCGATCATAATTGCATCACTTCCTTTGGTGGTTGGCCGGGGCCATTAATAAGAGTATTTTGAAACTCAATAAAATATCTTTTCTGCCTAAGCTTGTCAATGTAAATCACTGATTATTAGATGATCCGTTGTCTGTTTTTAGACCGGAAAAGAAATGGCGTGGGGTATGGTCCGGGTCCCGCAAGGGTCCTTGCGGGGAGGGGGCTTGGTGCTCCTTTTGATTGTTTTTCTCTGTCATGATGGTAAATTGAAAAATTGTTCAACAGGGTTGCTGGGTGCTTTGTTCATTCAACTGGAGAGGGACGATGGCTAAAATTCGATTGGCGCTTATTGCTGGTGGGACATCAGATGAACGAGAGGTGTCGCTCAGGGGAGCGATTGGGGTTGAGAAGGCGCTTGATCCAGACAAATACGAGGTCGTCAAATACGATCCGGCAACCGATCTAGCCAAAATTGCCTTAAACGCAGACCATCTTGACGTCGCCTTCATCCTTTTGCACGGTGTGCACGGTGAAGATGGCACGATTCAAGGTTTTCTTGATTTGCTTGGCATCCCCTACCAGGGTGCTGGGGTGCTGGGCAGCGCCCTGGCCATGGACAAGAATCTTGCGAAAACAATGTACAAGCTCAATGGCTTGCCGGTCGCTCCATGGCTAATGGTTGTTCCTGATGATCTTGAGGATACCAGCCGGATCACCGATAAACTCCGCTTGCCCTGCGTGGTTAAACCTGTGCGTCAGGGATCGTCCATCGGCATGTCGATCGTGCGAGAGTCGACGCAACTGCCTGCCGCTTTGCGGCTGGCCCTTAAGCATGACAGTGAGGTTATGGTTGAGGAGTTCATTAAGGGGCGTGAATTGACGGTGGGGGTCATCGGCAATAACGAGCCGATAGCTTTGCCCCTGATTGAGATTATTCCTGACAGCCGTTTTGAATTTTTTGACTACGAAGCCAAATATCAGCCAGGTGCAAGCAAAGAAATCTGTCCGGCTCCGGTGAGCGAGCAGGTCAGGGAAAAGGCACAGCAGTATGCTTTGATCGCCCATCGAAGCCTGCAATTGCGAGGGTACAGCCGTACCGATATGATATTGGTGGATGAAGAACTTTATTTGCTTGAAACCAATACCATCCCCGGAATGACCCCGACAAGTCTGCTGCCTCAAGCCGCAGCCGAAGCAGGTCTTTCATTCAGTACTCTGCTTGATCG
>CAITZN010000321.1 GCA_903896915.1 uncultured bacterium | reverse complement strand
GTACAGAAAGCTATTGCCCAGGCGCAAAACGAAAAAGAACGAATTTTGGCTGATGCTGAAAGGGCTGCTGAGGATATCAAGCGTCAGGCAGAAGCTGCTGTGCAGACTGAGTTGGAAGATGCTAAGCGGCTGCTTCGTGCAGAGATTGCTGAACAGGCCGCTGCGATGGCTGAAGAGTTGATTGTTCGCAATCTGACACCAGCGGATCAGATAGTTATTACCGAACAATATCTTGAAAGAGTGGGTGCGGTACAGTGAAAAACACAATATTAGCCCGTCGATATGCGAAGGCGCTTTTCTCTTTGGGGAAAGAGCAAGGAAAAACTGAAGAGTACAGCGATATGTTGGATGATATTGCTGCACTGTATGATGAAGGTGTTGCCGGATTAGGAGATGCTGTCTCTAATCCGCTATATCCGCTTGAAGTGCGGCAGAAGGTAATGGCGAAAGTTGCTGAATCTGCTCAAGCCGATGCAATTATGACCAGTTTTCTCAACCTATTGATTGAGAAGAAAAGAGCTGACATTTTACCTGATATTGCACATGAAATGCAGGTGATGGTGGATACAGATCAGAACATCAGTCATGGTTCCATCGTTTCCGCCGTTGAACTCGAAAGTGCGCTGTTGGATAAAATTCAAGCCACATTAGAAAAATTAACAGGTAAAAGAGTTATACTTGAAACCCAGGTTGATCCGTCCATTATAGGCGGTATAATTGCTAAGGTCGGTGACCTGGTGCTGGACGGAAGTATAAAGACGCAACTTCATGGATTGAAGGAATCTATCAAGGGGAGAGAATAGTCAATGCAGATCAAAGCCGAAGAAATTAGCCAGATCATCAAAGATCAAATCGCTGGCTATGAAAAAGATATCGACCTGAAGGAAACCGGAACTGTTCTTTCGGTTGGTGACGGTATTGCCCGTGTGTATGGTGTCGAAAACTGTCAAGCTATGGAACTTCTTGAGTTTCCAGGCAACATCTTTGGGCTGGCGCTAAACCTTGAAGCAGATAACGTAGGTTGCGCTGTACTTGGAGATGTCCGATATATCAAAGAAGGGGATATCGTTAAACGTACCGGTAAGATTGCTATGGTTTCTGTCGGTCCGGAGATGGAAGGCCGGGTTGTTGACGGTATCGGCCAGCCGATTGATGGCAAGGGACCGATCACCGCCAAGGAATACCGTAAGATGGAGGTTATCGCCCCTGGTGTTATTGCCAGAAAAGGTGTGCATGAGCCATGTTACACTGGAGCTAAGGCTGTTGATGCTATGACTCCTGTTGGCCGTGGTCAGCGGGAATTGATCATTGGCGACCGGCAGATTGGTAAAACAGCGCTTTGCGTTGATGCTATTATTGCCCAGAAAGATACAGATGTGCATTGTATCTATGTCGCTATCGGTCAAAAGAAATCAACGGTAGCTTTGGTTGTTGAGAATTTGCGAAAACACGGCGCAATGGAATACACCACAGTCGTTGCAGCCTGCGCTTCTGATCCCGCTCCAATGCAGTATATTTCGGCCTTTGCCGGCTGCGCCATGGGTGAATATTTTCGTGATAATGGCCAACATGCCTTGATCATTTATGATGATCTTTCCAAGCAGGCTGTTTCCTACCGCGAACTTTCTTTGCTCCTCCGTCGTCCTCCAGGACGTGAAGCCTACCCTGGTGACATTTTCTTTAATCATTCACGTTTGCTTGAACGTGCCGCAAAGGTTAGTGATGCCCTTGGTGCTGGTTCATTGACAGCGCTGCCAATCATTGAAACCCAAGCCGGTGACGTATCTGCTTTCATTCCGACAAACGTTATTTCGATTACAGACGGTCAGGTATATTTAGAGCCCAGTCTCTTTTTTGCTGGTGTTCGTCCCGCTATTAACGTCGGACTTTCCGTTTCCCGTGTTGGTGGTGCTGCGCAAGTAAAAGCGATGAAACAGGTCGCTGGAACACTTCGTCTCGATCTTGCACAATATCGAGAACTTGCAGCATTTGCAGGGTTTGGATCAGACCTTGATGCCGCTACCCAGGCTCAGTTGACTCGAGGTGAGCGATTGGTTGAGATCTTAAAACAACCACAATATCAGCCGTTGCCTATGGAAAAACAGGTTACGATTATTTTTGCTGGAACCAAGGGCTTCCTTGATAAGTTCCCGGTTAACACCCTTGCTGATTACGAAAAAGAACTCTTTGGTTACATTGAGGCTAATGAGCCCAGCATCTTTGCTGAACTTCGTGAGAAACAAGCGATTTCTTCTGATTTGGAAGAGAAAATGAAGAAGACACTGGCATCCTTTGGTGAAACCTTCAAGGCTACCAAGGGCCTGAATTAACACAAGGATAAATTCTCATGCCTGGACTAAAGGATGTTAAAGATAAAATTAGCGGTGTAAAGAAAACAGCGCAGATTACCAAAGCGATGAATATGGTCGCTTCTGCGAAGTTACGCGGCGCTCAGGAAAAAATGATATCATTCCGCCCCTATGCCAGTAAGTTTGTAGAGGCAATGCAGGATCTTTCCAGCGGAATGGAAAACACCGATCTGCCTTTGATGGAGGTCAGAGAAGTCAAATCCGTTGAAATAGTCGTTGTCACCTCTGATCGCGGCCTGTGCGGTAGCTTTAATGCAAATATCATCAAAACTGCTGAGAGACTCAGGAAGCAGTATGAAGCATCTGGAAAGAAAGTAAGCTTCGTCACTGTCGGAAAAAAAGGAACGCAGGCTTTTAAGAAATCTGGGAAGCTGAGAGCTTCCTTTAATGATATTATGGGCGCGTTTCAGATGTTTAACGCCCGTGAAATTTCGCATAACATTACGGAAGCTTTTCTTAATGGAGAGAGCGACCAAGTCGATATAGTGTACGGCAGGTTTTATTCTGTAGCTGCTCAGAAACCTGAAACGTCTGAGTTGCTGCCAATTAAACCAGTTGCTAGTGACGAAAGTAAAAAACAGAATAAGGGTGAGGTTTCCGGATCGTACACGTATGAACCAGACCCCGATGAAATTATGGAGGTTTTGCTGCCATTGTTTCTGAACGTCCAGGTTTACCGTGCCATGCTTGAAGTCAGTGCCAGTGAACATGCTGCACGTATGACTGCGATGGACAACGCGACCCGGGCCTGCAAGGATATGATTAAAGATCTTACCAGATTATACAATAAAGCCCGTCAGGCTGCCGTCACCGGCGAATTGATGGACATCGTCGGTGGTGCTGAGGCACTTAAAGGATAACCATACCAACGGGTATTAATAGGATAGAGGAGGCCATTTCAAATGAGTGAGGCACGAGTAGGAAAAATCATACAGGTTATCGGACCGGTAGTTGACGTAGAATTTGAGCCGGGCAATCTACCTGAAATTTTAAATGCGTTGTATATAACCAATACACAAATCAACGATGATGCAGACAACCTCGTCTGTGAAGTTGCACAACATCTCGGAGATAATGTTGTCCGAACTGTTGCCATGGACCAGACGGATGGACTTGTACGTGGCATGGCTGCTCGCGATTCCGGAGGGCCTATTACCATACCTGTCGGCGCACCTGCACTTGGCCGTATCATGAATGTTGTGGGACGTCCGGTTGACGGTTTAGGACCCATTTCATCCGAAAAAACTATGGCTATACATAGACCGGCTCCATTGTTTACTGAACAAGATACCGAGGTAAACGTTCTTGAAACTGGCATCAAGGTTATTGATTTGCTGGTACCATTTCCACGCGGTGGTAAGATGGGACTCTTCGGTGGTGCCGGCTGCGGCAAAACCGTTATCATGATGGAGATGGTAAATAATATTGCCATGCAACATGGTGGTATTTCTGTTTTCTGCGGGGTTGGCGAGAGAACTCGTGAAGGCAACGATCTCTATAATGAAATGAAAGAATCGGGTGTTCTTCCTAAGGCCGCGCTTGTTTATGGTCAGATGACCGAGCCTCCTGGTGCTCGCTCCCGTGTAGCTTTGACTGGTTTGACAGCTGCCGAATATTTCCGTGATGAAGAGGGGCAGGACGTCCTTTTCTTTGTAGACAATATTTTCCGCTTTACCCAAGCTGGATCAGAAGTATCAGCACTCCTTGGCCGTATCCCTTCTGCAGTTGGTTATCAACCGACTCTTGCTACAGACCTTGGCGCATTGCAGGAGAGGATTACATCAACCAATAAAGGTTCAATTACCGCGGTTCAGTGTGTTTATGTTCCCGCAGACGACCTGACTGACCCTGCTCCTGCAACGACCTTTGCCCATTTAGACGGTACAGTTGTTCTTTCTCGGCAAATTGCAGAACTAGGTATTTATCCGGCTGTTGACCCTTTGGATTCAACTTCTCGTATTCTCGATCCAAATGTAGTCGGTCAAGAACATTACCTTACAGCTCGCGGAGTTCAGGTATCTTTACAGAAGTATAAAGAACTGCAGGACATTATCGCTATTCTTGGCATGGATGAGCTTTCAGAAGAAGATCAGTTAACCGTTACTCGTGCCCGTAAGGTTCAGCGATTTCTTTCGCAGCCATTTTTTGTTGCAGAAGGATTTACTGGATCTCCTGGGAAATACTGTAAGGTAGCTGATACTGTTCGTGGCTTTAAGGAGATTCTGGATGGCAAGCATGACGATCTTCCTGAGTCTGCTTTTTATATGGTCGGGGGCATCGATGAAGCTGTTGAGAAAGCCGCTGCACAAAAAGCTAAAGCATAACTTCTTTCAAGCTGAAGTGAGGTAAGACCAATGGCACAAATTCATCTTGAAGTTGTAACACCGACCGGTCCGGTTGTCAGTGAAGAGGTCGATATTGTCACTGCACCTGGTGTCGGAGGTGAGTTCGGTGTGCTTGCCAATCATGCTCCTTTCTTGAGCACGATTAAGACTGGCGCTCTGAGTTTTAAAAAAGAAAAGCTGACGAATTTTTTAATGGTAAGTGGCGGATTTGCAGAAGTATCGAATAACAAAATTACTTTTTTGGTAGAAAGCGCTGAGTTTGGGAAAGATATTGATGTTGATCGAGCAATGCGTGCAAAGGAACGTGCTGAGAAGCGATTAATACAAGCGCAGCAAGCTACAGAGAAAGTAAACAGGGTGCGCGCCGAAGCTGCATTGCAGCGTTCAATGGCCCGACTTAGAGTGGCTGAACTTACCCGCCACTGAAAACACCAAATTATTTAATTTTAGTTTTTTACGAGCCGCCTTAACAGGGCGGCTTTTTTTTTAACTAGCGATTGCTTCTCGATCAACCCTGAAAAATCCGTTTGCCTTGTGTCTTCAAGTTGGTGAAGACTTGGTCTCTC
>CAITZN010000320.1 GCA_903896915.1 uncultured bacterium | reverse complement strand
GCGCATTCTGGATCAAGGGTATCCAGGTTGATGGTAGGATGGACCTGATGATCGGTAAATGAGGGCAGGTTGCCAGCGAGCTCCAAGACGCCAGCAGCCCCCATGGCATGACCGATACTGGATTTGGTGTTGTTGATCCAGGTGTTGGGGCAATCGGCGAAGGTTTCGCGGATGGCGTTGCACTCCTCGATATCCCCTTGTTTGGTTCCAGTGGCATGGGTATTAACAATCGTAATATCGGACGCTCTCAGGTCAGCCCGCCGCAAGGCCAATTCCATGCATTGCCGTTGCCGGGGTCCATAAGGCAGGACGAAATCCTTGGCATCTGAGTTCATGGCGTATCCGGTGATCTCGCCATAAATCTTTGCCCCCCTGGCCTGGGCCCGATCGAGGCGTTCCAGGGTAAAGAGGCAGCCTCCTTCGGAAATGACGATGCCATTACGATCCCGGTCAAACGGACGGCTAGCCTTGGTGGGATCGACATGCTCGGCAAGGGCGCCCTGGGCGCGGAAGCTGGCAAAGATACCGAAGGAACCGACACATTCCGAGATGCCGCCGCAGAGGGCTAAATCGACCTCGCCCAGACGCAGCATCTGTGTTCCCTGAATAAGGGCGGCATTGCCGGCGGCGCAGGCGGCGCCAATGCTATAATGCGGTCCAGTAAGCCCCAGATTCATGGTGATCTCGCCGGCTGGATTATTGAGCACGGTTCGCGGGTTATGGTGATGGGTCCAATAGTTGACATCGTTATTGTACTGACCGATGTTGTAGACCTCATTTTCTGTTTCCACGGTGCCGTGCTCGGTCAGACCGATATAGACCCCTGTGGCCGCCCGGTCATATTCGGAAAAATCGATAGCCGCGTCGACCAGGGCCTCATTGGCGCAGTAGACGCCGATACATCCGGCACGGGTGCCGCGGCTGTTTTCCCGTTTCTTCCGATAGCGGGTTTTGGCAAACTCACAGATTCCGGCAGGATGAACGCCCATGTAGCGCAGGTCGATGGTGGTGACCCCGCTTTTCCCGGCCAACAGGTTGGCACGAAAATCGGTCAAATTGTCGGCACCAGGCGCAGCAAGGCCGACACCGGTGATCACGATCCTTTGGCTTAGCGTTGATAATTTCATACGCTCAGACAACGGGATTCCGGCTTACCGCAAGCTCTGTAACAAAGGCCGAAACGCTTCTTATCGCCTCATCCAGTTTATCGGGCATTGTTCCGCCGGCCTGGGCCATATCCGGTCGGCCGCCGCCCTTACCGCCCACGATCGCTGCCACCCGGTTGATCAGGTCGCCCGCCTTGACCCTGCCGGTGCATTCTTTGCTGACCATGGCCAAAAGCGCCGCCTTACCTTCGAATTCACCCCCGAGGACGATGATGCCGCTTGGCATCTTGTCACGGATTTTATCGCCAATTTCCCGCAGGGTCTTGGGCGAGTCAAGCGGTACCCGGCAGGCAACCACCCTCATCCCATCTACATCGACACTTGCAGCCAGTAATTGATCGAGATCAGACAGGGCCATAGAGGCATTAAGGACCCCAACCTGCCTTTCCAAGTCCTTCTGCCGTTTCATTAACCCCTGGATCTTCTCCACGGCACCATCGATCGGCCCCGAGATAATCGCACTGATCGCTGCTGCCTGCCGGGCCAGTTCCTGCACCCAATGAACAGCGCCAACTCCAGTCACGGCTTCTATCCGCCGAACTCCCGCGGCTATCCCGGTTTCCATGACAATTTTAAAAAAACCGAGGTCCCCGGTCATCCGAGCATGGGTACCGCCGCACAGTTCCTTACTGAACTCGCCGATCGTTACCACCCGTACTTCATCTCCGTATTTCTCGCCAAAAAGGGCGGTCGCACCATCAATGATCGCCTGGTCACGACTAATTATAGCAGTAGATACGGGAATATTTTTGCAGATCTTATCATTGACCAACTGCTCGATGGTGAAAATTTCACCCAGGGTCAACGGTGAAAAATGGGTAAAATCAAAACGCAAACGGTTATGATCGACCGCCGACCCTGCCTGCTTGACATGATCTCCCAAAACCTTTCTCATCGCTGCTTGCAGCAGATGGGTGGCAGTGTGGTTACGTCCAGTATCAGTCCGTCGTTCTGCCACGGTCATGTCCACCCTGGCCCCGTTTAGGAGCGTTCCTTGCACCAACTGACCATGATGAAGGATCAGGCCCTCCACCGGGACATACGTTTTTTCAACCACAAAGCGGCCGCCCGGCCAGATAATCTCGCCTTGATCGCCAATTTGACCGCCTGATTCCGCATAAAACGGAGTCTGACTGCAAAAGAGGCGCAACGTCTCCCCGGCCTGCGCCTGGGCAACCAGCTGCCCGGCCTGATTGACTATACCCTCCACCATGGTAACGCCCTGAGTGGTCGCATACCCTATGAATTCAGCCTTTTTCCCCTGATTCGCCAACTCAATAATCCCGGCATCAAGGTGATCAACATCACTGCCTTTCCACGACTTTCTCGACTGCTCACGCTGCTGCTCCATGGCCATGGCAAAGCCCGGCTCATCAAAGGAGACCCCCTTTTCGATGGCGATATCGCGGACGATATCCACCGGAAAGCCGTAGGTGTCATAGAGCTTGAAAATGAAATCACCCTGGATAGTGGCATTGGTGCCCTGTTCTTTCTTAAGCCGGCAGATCTCCTGATC
>CAITZN010000319.1 GCA_903896915.1 uncultured bacterium | reverse complement strand
TGATGCTCGCGCATCGAGGTTACCAGGGTCTCTTCTGGGAGAAGTAAAAATTTCTTATCGAAGCTGCCACAAATTCCGCAAGGGAATTCCACCAAGTTGGTCACTATATCGAGCAGACCTTCATGCAACACCGGCTTCGCTCCAGTAGTACCCGCGATTTCCCGAACTGCACGTTGCACCTCTTCAATGACCTTGGCACGCCGCTGGCCAGGATCGACGAGGACGAAACGCTCGGCAAGCCCACTCACATACTGATCGATACCGTTGACTTCAAAGGTGTCAGGCGCCATAAAACGATGCCCACGAGTACTATTGCTGCAGACAACCCCCTCTATGTTAACTGGGAGAACAGCGCCCCCATACAAAGCAAGCAGCCACTGAATGGGACGGGCAAAAGACATTGTATAATCGGCCCAGCGCATGGATTTAGGGAACACCAACTCACGGATCAACGACTCCAGCAGACCGGGAAGCAGGGTCATAGTTTCCTGTCCCTTGACATCCTCCGCCGCCATAAGATATTCCCCTTTGGGCGTATTGATGACCTGTAGCTGTTCCGGCTGGAATCCTCGAGACTTTGCGAAACCGATCGCCGCCTTGGTGAGCTTGCCCTCTGCATCGTATCCAGCCTTTACCGAGGGACCTATATGCTCCTGACGGCTATCAGCCTGACGAGATTGCAAATTGCCAATAGCAAGAGTCAAACGCCGTGGCGTGCCATAGGTGCGGATTGTGTCAAAAGCAAGTTCAAGGGCTGTGAGTTTTTTCGCAGCGCCTTCGGCTAGGGCATCAAGGGCCGGTTGGATATACCCGGCCGGGATTTCTTCAGTTCCAATTTCAAAAAGGAGTTCACTCATCGCAGCCTGTTTGTGTTTGAGTTGATCTATAATCATGAAGTGGAAGCCACCTCCGGTCCCATTGCCACCCCTATGATTTGGCAACTATTCCGGCCTTCCGTGCTGGTTTCGGCCGGTTCTGGCCATTCAGTAGAGGCAAATGTTGAATACCCGTTGGCAATGTTTTTCACAACAACTTTATACCAGTGAAAAGCACCGCTTGCACGGAGAACGGAACTGATCCGCCGACACATCGATTCCACCCCGTCTGGGTGAGTTGGTTGCGGAACAGCGCCCTCTTTAATCAGTGCGATCAGGTCTTCTATCCAGAGAAATCGATTCATCCGCACAGCAACAGTGACCATACCCCATAATCCGGAAAAAACCGGGGCCCTCTCGTGCGTATCCTCCTGATATGGCAACGGCACGGGGACATCGACCTCAACAACGAGATCCAAATGTCCGGTGAGAAAACCGTGTAACCGGCAATCATACCGCTCCATGCCAGGAATCTGGGCATAGTGTTTTGTTTTGAGAAAATAGGGGAACTCGACTTCCAGATGAGCCGCTTCAGCCTCAAGCCGAACTTTCATCTCCTCAAGAATCAAATGAAAAGTTTCAAGGTTGAACTTACCGTGAAAACGGTTAAGGATCTCAACGAACCGACTCATGTGCGTTCCCTTGAACCGATGCGGCAGGTTGACGTACATGTTTATTTTGGCCACCGTCTGCTGAGTTTTGCACTCTTTGTCCAGAACGATAATCGGATAAGTGATAGTTTTGACGCCTACTTTGCGTATATTGATGCGACGCGAGTCGTACAGGCTCTGAATGTCTTTCATGGGGACGCTCGGTAACGCTCTCGATTAGTGAATCGGTAACGTCCCTGCTGTTTCCTTCGCGACCGAAAATCAGTCGGGTCAGGCGAGATGTTTACGAACCGTGGCCTTGAGTTCGTCCATATTGACTGATTTAACGACATAGGCCTCTGAGGCCCAGGTGCCGAAGTCCTGTTTATATTCATGATAGGCTGAACTGAGAATAATGGGTACATCAGTGCGTAATTCCTTCATCTGGTGCAGCACTTCAATACCGTTCATGCCCGGCATGTTAATATCGAGGATGACCAGATCGGGGGGATTCTCGCGGAATTGCACCAGCGCCTCGACACCGTTAAAGGCCGAATCAATGGTGTATCCTTCGTCTTCAAACTCTTCTCGATAAAGGAGTTGAATACTTTCCTCGTCGTCTACCAGCAGAATACGCTTCTTTTCCATGAGATCCCCCTATAATGTAATCTCCCGGAGGTACCTGCAAGTCTCTTCCGGAGGCATAGGATTGATATAAAATCCGGTTCCCCATTCAAATCCAGCAATGGAGGTCAGCTTAGGGACGATTTCAAAATGCCAGTGATAGTGTTCCAGCGGACCGGAACGCAAAGGCTGGGTGTGGAGTACGAAGTTATAGGGCACGTTGGGTATGCAGGCATCAAGACGTCGCAGGGTCTCGGAGAAAATTTCAGCCAGTGCAAGCAGCGAGTTTTCATCCTGATCGGAATATGAAGAATTGTGGAATCGTGGCATGATCCACATCTCAAACGGTGATCGAGGCGCAAAAGGGGTGACAGTGATGAACTGGTCGTTTTCACAGACCAAACGAACCTTCTGCTGGATCTCCTGGCGGATGATATCGCAAAAAATACAGCGATCTTTATATTTAAAATACGAAAGACTGCCCTCGAGTTCCGAGGTGACCATTCTCGGCAGGATGGGTAGAGCCACCAACTGGGAATGGGAATGCTCAAGAGATGCGCCAGCGGCTTTACCAAAATTCTTAAAGATTACTACATAGTTAAAGCGATTATCTTTAGAAAGATCACGAATCCGATCGCGGAAGGCCCGAAAGGTCAGAAGCATGTCATGCGGCGGCAGATGGGAAAAGCGGTCCTGATGGTTGGGGCTTTCGATGATGACTTCATGGGCGCCGATGCCGTTCATACGGTCATAGAGCCCTTCACCCTGTTTATCGAGATTACCTTCAATGATCAAGGCTGGATATTTGTTGGGTACAACACGCACTTTCCAACCATCCGTATTGGGGTTTCCCCACTCCCTGCCATAGACCAAGACCTCGTCCGGGGTCGTTTTTTCATTGCCTGGACAAAGTGGGCAGAAGCCTCCCTTGGCCTTGAATTCTTCAATCAGAAAATCCGTCGGCCTCTTGCCCCGTTCCTGGGCAATAATAATCCAGCGACCGAGGATCGGATCTCTTCGTAATTCAGGCACCTATTTACCGTCCTTGCTCTTTTTCGCGCTGTTCCTGCCGGG
>CAITZN010000318.1 GCA_903896915.1 uncultured bacterium | reverse complement strand
TTCAGCATTCGGATGGGGATGAGCTTTGACAGTATCGGCATCCAGTCCGCTTACTCCCACAGCTTTACCGCCATGCTGGCTGATGAGTTGTACAATATCCTGGTTTACCTTTCCAGCCAGGGTCATCTGGATAACCGAGACCATCTCCTTGTCGGTAACCCGGCGTCCCTGAAGAAACCTCGAGGTCAATCCGAGCTTTTCAGCCGTTTTTGTTATGGCATCACCTCCGCCATGCACAAGAACGATTCTGATCCCGACCTTGCGAAGAAGGGTGACATTCTGGGCAAACATGTTTTTGAGACAGGCATCCTTCATGGCGGCGCCGCCATACTTAATGACAAAGGTTTTGCCTTCGAACTGGCGGATATAGGGTAATGCTTCAATAAGCACCTGTCCTATAGCTGCCCGGGGAGCTTTTCTTTGGTCCATTGCGGGGAAATTGCTCTTTAAATAAGTTAATGGAAGTATCAGCTTCTGTAGCTTCCGTTGATATCGACATACTCTTTGCTTAAGTCGCAGCTCCATATTGTGGCCTCACCGGAACCATTTCCAAGACTGAGGGTAATGGTATAGGAGTCTTTTGCCATAATTTTGGCCGCCGCCTCTTCAGAAAAATCGGCAACAAGACCTGGTTGAAGAATGGAAAGCTCATTGAAGTGAAGCTCAAGATTTTCCTGATCGAAGATGGCGCCCGAGCGACCTGCGGCAGCAATAATTCGGCCCCAGTTTGCATCCTCACCGTGTATGGCGGTTTTGACAAGGCTTGACTGGGCAATGGTTCTGGCCGCGAGCTCGGCATCCCGGTCATCGGCAGCTCCCTTGACAGTGATGCCGACAAGTTTTGTGGCTCCTTCACCGTCAATGACGATCAGCTTGGCCAGAAAGGTCATCAGTGCTTCAAGTGCTTCTCCAAAAAGAGTGTAATCGCTGCTTCCAGCCTGTATTTCCGGACCTCTGCCGCTGGCAAGAATTGCTACCATGTCATTAGTGCTGGTATCACCATCAACCGTAATGGCGTTGAAACTGTTTCGATTGGCCATTTCAAGCGCTTCATGAAGCAGAAGAGGCTCTATTGAAGCATCGGTGGTAAGAAAAGCCAACATGGTGGCCATATTAGGGCAAATCATGCCGGATCCCTTTGCGATGCCGCTAAGACGAATTGGCCCACCCGAAAGCTGGAGCTCAAGGGTGAAAAACTTGGGAAAGGTGTCAGTGGTCATGATGGCACCGACAGCCTCAAGTACTGAGTCGCGCTGCATGGAGGTCGCGAGTGATGAGATGCCCGCAAAAACCTTCTCCATGGGCAGAAGCTGGCCGATAACCCCGGTTGAGGCAACAAGCACCTCTTCAGGAGTAATCGAAAGCTCATGCGCCACCGCCTCAGCCATAGCGCGTGCATCATTCAGACCCTTCTCGCCAGTAGCCGCATTTGCATTTCCGCTGTTGCAGACTATGGCACGAACCGAAGAGGGAGAGTGTTGCAGATGTTCACGCGACAGCGTTATTGGAGCGGCACAGCAGCGGTTCAGGGTAAAGAGAGCGGCCGCAGTGGCAGGGCCATCCGTTACAAGAAGCATCAAATCGTTCCTGTCGCTGTATTTAATATTCGCAGAGACAGCTCCAACTGAAAAACCGGCGGGCCAGAATGCTTGCGTACCATCCGATGCCGCAGCCATTGGGGTCACCAATGAAGGCCAGGGTGTTATGGCAGAAAGGTGATGGATGACTTTAAGCCCTTTGGAGAGTTTTTCCAATGCAGTGTGACCTGTTAAAAATTAATAAATTATACGAGTCCCGTGCGTTCATCCAGCCCGAGCATCAGATTCATGTTCTGTAACGCCTGACCGGCAGCTCCTTTCAAAAGATTGTCGAGAGCGGTGACAATGAGCAGCGAACCGCTTTTGGTTACTCTGGCAATATGAACATCGCAGAAATTGGTATACACGACAT
>CAITZN010000317.1 GCA_903896915.1 uncultured bacterium | reverse complement strand
TTAAGCCATAGGGCCTGAAATCCACTCTTCTTGGTGACTGTTCCTTTTAGAGCAAAAAACTGCGGTTTGTCCTCCGTGACCTTTTGGGTGTCGGATTGATTTTGTCCAGACACACGAGCCCCAGTGGATGCCCAGCGAAGTTTTTCCAGATGTGCCCTGTCCTGTGGGGTAAAGAAGAGACGATCCAAGGAATCTCCTGTGGCAGCAACAGGAAGGAGCAGGCCGTTCGACAGAATCAACAGGCAACATATGAAAATTGCCTCAAAAGTCTTAATACATCGGTGACGGCCAACTTGGGGACATATGTCCGGCACGCTTCCCCTTCCCCGAGACCAACCGCTGTTTCTCTGTCCAATCACATTATTCCCGGCTCCGGTTGCTTGTTTCTACTCTTTTGTCCATCGTCTTTCTCTTGCCACTTTAAGGTTAGCCACAAGATTTTGCAGGATGCGGTCAAGTTTCCGTGTAATGCCGGGCGCTCGTTTCCTGTATTCTCTCCGGCTCGTTTGATGGAACACTCTTCTGCCACGAAAAGCCCCCGCTTTAAATCTCGCAACCCATCGAGCAGACGGGAAAGATCCTCTTCATGCAGGAGGGGCATGCTGAAACGAATCCGACTGACTCGACAGGAAATTCCAGTTCCCGAATTTCCCTGGCCAATATTCTGGCCAAGCGGGAGTGTTGCCTGCTGTTCAATGTCAAGCTGCACCGGGTAGAGTGCATGACGAGCACGGATGCTGTTGATAGATTCCACCAGTTCGAGACGATCTTCATCACTGATCACCCCCTCGATCGTCAGTTTCCGGTAACGGTCGATAAAACTGCGGACCGTTTTCTCTTCGTCTTCGATCTGCCGAATCGATGCTGCCATTCGTACCCGGTTGGTCCGGGCAGACTGAAGTGCCGAGAGGCTATTTTTTTTGAACAGATAGGTGCCGCCACACCAAGCCGCACTCACGATGAGAGTGATGACCAGCAACAGTACCGGCCATTTAAGCAGAAGCAAATCATGATGCTGGGGCGATAAACGTATCTTCATGGCTTTGCTTGGTAGTCGAGTTTGAGTGAGAACTCGGCCAGAATAGTGCGGCCATCAAGTGTTGCCTTGACGGTCGCATCGGGTTTGGTTTCCGTGGGCATTGCAACCGGTGTGACGATCAGGCCGGGGATCTGCTCCAGGGCAGAGATAAAACTGATAACCCTGTTTTGAGCCTCCCCGTAGCCAACGCTGGGAAACACAATGCCGTTCAGGGTGGTTACCATACCTGCCTTTCCTGCGAGCAAATCTGGCAGGAGCGCTGGAACTGCGACCTTTCCCTTTCCCCCTCCCATGGTTTCAAGCACTCCTCCCATGGTAGGAACATTCGTGGTCTGGGTCTGTCCATACATCTGCCAGCCGAGTCGCTGTAAGTGAATGTCAGGACAGAGAGCCACGGCTTGGCTTATCCGGGTCATCATCTGCAGCGGATAAATGGATTGCTGCCGGGTGCGTTCAACCGATTCTACTACATTTTGCATAACCTCAGCTGGAACAGGAGGCACCGGAAAATTTTGGCGTAGCTGCTGGAGGCGGGCATCGAGCACCCGCACTTCCTGATTCAGATGTTTTTGTGCTGTGCGTGTTTCGAGTCCGTCCAACAACAGAGACATTCCCATCAGCAAGGCGATCACGACCAGCAAAGATGTGCCGCCAATCAATCCCCGGCGTATCTGGTGGAGACGATGGTAGCGGATGACCGAGGCCGGAGCGTAGGTGTTGACCAGTTTATTGGCACGCAATGCCTGCACAAGACAAAGGTAAGCAGCTCCTTGGTTACCTGTCAGTGCGGGGTCTATGCCGAGTTCAGCGGCAACCATCCCGGTCTCATGGAGATGAAAGTGGAGCAAGGGGGTGTCCCTCAGTTTTTTGCCTAGTTCCTCTCCTAACCCGTCCTGGATATAGATGTGAACTTCCAGGGGTTGGTCACGGGACAGGAGTTTCAGCCTTTCCAGATATTGCCGGGTATGGCTGCATTCGGCACGCATCGTTTCTGCCAAGCTGCCTGGTTTAATCGTGGTCAGCGAAAGAAGACGGCTGAATTTCAAGTGCTTGTTCTGCAGATAGGTCTGCCGCAGTCCGCTCTGCGGATCCAGGTTGACCAGCAGCAGGTGTGGAATTTGCTCAAGATGGAGGAACTCTGTGAAGGGCTCCATCAGTAATGGAGCAGAAAGGAGGCCTTTGATCTGTACCTTGTGTGCGAGGAGGCGATCAACCCACAAGTTGATCTGGTCGGTGTTGGTCAATGCACTGAAAAGGACCTTGTCGTCCCGTCGACCGCTTTCTTCCCGATCTTGAACTCTGGCGGAGCGGTATTCGGTGGTGCGGAAGTATTGGAGAAGTTTTCGTTCAAGCAATACTTTTCTATCTTTGCCGAGGACATGAGCCACTTGCTCCATCCGGAAGTCCTCTTCAATGCAATCAGCGACAAGATACACAGGGCTGCCATGCGAAGAGTCCAGATAACGGTCAAATTCGGCAAGGCCCTGTTCATCAGAAGAGAAATTTGCGACCGGGGAGAGGGTGTCCTGTTGCCAGGAATACACATACAGGCACTGCGAAGTCAGCAGCAGGATGTGGACAGTGGTCTTGGCTGTAGAAAAAAACATTTCCTGGTCGCTCACATCTTGATTTTACTGATCGTGTCGTAAATCGGCCCGAGTACCGAAAGCATAACCCAACCGAGTACTGATCCGAGAATCACGGTCATGACCGGTTCAATCATTGCCTGGACCTTGGCAATCGCATCCTGAATATCCCGATCATAAAAATAGCTGACATTTAACAGCGCATGATCAAGAGCCCCGGTCGTTTCGCCGACTCTCAGCATCCGCACTACCAGAGGGGGGAACAGGCCGCTGTTGGCAAAGCTTGCGGCGATGCCGACTCCGGCCTTGATATCTGTCCCGACTTCCTGCAGGGCCTCTTTGATCAGCACATTGCCGACAATTCCTTCGGCGATCTCTAGGCAATGCAAAATAGGGATACCGGCTGCATACATCATCGAAAAAAAGTTGGCAAAGCGTGACAATAGAATTTTTTTCAGCACAGGGCCTATCATCCAGAATTTTAACTTCCAGCTATCCAGCAGGTAGCGTGCTCTAGTGCTGTTGGCGGCCAGAAATCTGATACCGAAAAAAAGGACCATGGGCACAATCAATAAAGCGTACCAGTAATGCACACAAAAATTGGAGGTCGCGATCAAGGCACGGGTATGCATGGGTAACTTGCCGCCCATATCCTTGATGAAACCAACCAGCTGGGGGACAAGGTACACCATCAGGAAAAAGGTGACGGCAAGGACAACCGTACCAACAAAGGCCGGGAACAACAGCAGCTTTTTGGTTGTTGCAGCCAGTTCGTCCTGCCACTTGAGGGTCTTGGTGAGCGAAGCAAAGACCTCTCCCAATTGGCCGGTTGTTTCACCTGCAATAACCAGGTTGATAAACAGGGTGTCAAACACCACCGGATGCTCGGCCATGGCCGCAGAAAGCGTCTTGCCACCTTCAATCTCGTCGATCAAGTTGGCAATTATCTCTTGGAAACGGGGGTGTTCCAGGCTGTCGCGTAGATCACCCAATCCTTCCAGCAGTGGCACTCCGGATTCAAGAAGTTGCTCCAGGTGGACGCAGACATTGATCAGGTCGACCCTGCGCACCTTGCGCACGCCGAACATGGGTTTTCTGGGATTGCGGATGTTACAGGTGATGAGGTCGAGCCCCATCCGCAGCAGCCGTTGTTCCAGGTCGGCGATGTTGGAGGCATCCATGTTCCCGGTTCGTGTTTTTCCCAGGCTAGTGACGGCCTTGTATTGAAAAAGGGGCATGGCGATAGGGGCGCGGTATTAATGGACCAGCCGATGAGTCAGATCAATCACCCTGCTGATCTCATCCAGGCTGGTGGTGCCGTCCAGCACCCGACGGCAGGCATCGTTGGCCAGAGGTTCAAATCCACCGGCTAAGGCCTGGTTCAGTAACTCCCGGGTGCTGATTCGTCTGGCGATCGATTCTTCCAGATCGGCATTAATTCTCAATAGTTCCATAACCGTAGTCCGCCCTTTATACCCGCGCTGCTCACATTCCTTGCAGCCTACGGCCTGGTAGATGGTAACATCTAGTTGCTCGGGGGTTACATCGAGAAGTTTTCGTTCCAGTTGGCTGGCTGAATACGGGTGTTTGCATGCGGGACACAGGCAGCGGACCAGCCTCTGGGCCACAATTCCGATGATATTTCCTGCCATGATGTCCGGGAGCACCCCGATATCGAGCAGACGGGGGATGGCGCCGACCGCAGAGTTGGTGTGGAGGGTTGAAAAGACCTGATGACCGGTCATGGCGGCCCGAAAAGCCATTTCTGCAGTCTCGTGGTCACGGATCTCCCCGACGAGAATGACATCTGGATCTTGGCGCATCATCGATCGAATACCATCGGCAAAACCCATTTTGGCGTTCTCGTTGATGGAACTCTGGCGGATCATGGCCATAGGGTATTCTACCGGATCTTCCATGGTCATAATGTTGACGGCCTCGGTATTGACATGATTCAACACCGAATAGAGGGTTGTGGTCTTGCCGCTTCCAGTTGGGCCGGTCACCAGAATGATCCCTTCCGGCCTGGCCAGCATGAGCTTCAACTGGTCAAGGTTCTCTTCGGTCAGCCCTAGCTTATCCAGGCTGACAATACCCTTCTGGCGATCGAGAATACGCAGGACAATATTCTCACCGTGAATAGTAGGTTGGGCTGCGACTCGGAAATCAATTTGGCGGCCGACCAGAGACAGAGAGATGCGGCCATCCTGCGGCGCCCGTGATTCAGCGATATTCATATTGCTGATAACCTTGAGGCGCACGACCATCGCCGGCCAATAATTTTTATGCAGGCTGCGGATCTGACGGAGAACCCCGTCAACACGATATCGGATGCGTAGGAAACCGGCTTCTGGTTCAAAATGGATATCAGAGGCACTCCGTTGCACCGCATCAGCCAGGAGGGCATCGATGAGACGCACCATGGGATGGCTGTATTCATTATTGCCCAACTGCAAACTCTGATAGTCGATTTCACCGGTTTCAATTTCTCTCAGAATACCGTCAATCGAAAGTTCAAATCCGTAAAACTGCTCAATAGCACGGATAATATCGGCCTCGCCGCTGAGCACGGCCGTTATCTGAAACGTTCCTTGATGTAGGGCCAGAACCTGGTCCAGGGCCACGACATTAAAGGTGTCGGCCATGGCCAGGATGAGTTTGTTGGCAACTTTATCAAAAGAAAGCGGCAAGATGTTGTGCCGACGTGCCATATCCTGCGGCACCATTTTCAGTGTTTCGGCATCAACAACCGTATGGGTGAGGTCAACACTGGTCTGGCCGATATTTTCGCTCAAGACATCGCGAATAATAGCGTCCGTGACAAAACCCAATTCGATCAGGGTCTTGCCAAGGGGCTTGTTTGTCTCTTTCTGTTCCTGCAGGGCAATGCTCAATTGGTCTTCGGAGACAAATCCCTGTTCGACCAAGACAACGCCAAGCGGCTTTTTGGTTCCTTTCGGAATCATCGTTTCTCAACCCCGTTGAGGTTTTCCAGTTTAAGGCGCAGGGCCTCCTTGTCAAAACCGGCGGGGAGTGAAGTGGCTAGTTTCTGGGCTTCCCGATAATACTGGATGGCGAGATCTGGTTTATTGAGATGATCCAGGCTAACCGCCAGGTTAAAGGGATAGTCTGGAGAAACCGCCCCCTGAGGGGATGCCGCTTTGCTGGCCGTCTGCAGGGCGTTGAAGTATGCTTGTTGGGCCTCGTTCCAGCGCTGGCCGGCTGCATATACGTTACCCAGAAAGAAGGAGAGCGGCGCATTATTGGGATGGACTTCAAGGAGAAGTTTCAACTCGCTTTCCATGCGTACTGAATCATCCTTAGGCATGACGGTCATGAGGCCGACCTTGGCCAAAAGATCCGATGGATCTCTCTCCAGTAACCGTAGATAGAGATCTCGGGCCTGGCCTGTCTGGCGCAAGCGGAGAGCAACCGCGGCCAGACCCAGCATGGCGCCACGATGTTCAGGGTCTGTCTTCAGGATTAGCTGGTAATTTTGTCGTGATTGTTCAAAATTGCCTTGTTGATACGCTGTATATGCCGTGTTCAGCAATGGATCTGTTTGTGGTTGTGATCCCCGGTGAGTAATCTTGATTGCAGGCTGAGAGGGCCGAGGGCGCTCGGCCAGCGGCAAAATCTCTGGTTCACGTTGGGGTGCGGACAGGTCTTGACGGGATTTGGAAACGGATGCGGCCGTAGCCATGGGTGAGGATGAGGATGTTGGGACGCCTGTTGATTGTGGCACAGCATCAAGGTGCTGGGGGGTGTTAGAGGCTGTGCGTGTAAGGGTATTTTCTGTCTGTGCGGGGGCAGCAGTCTGGTCACTAGTCGATTTTTGTTCAGGAAGTCCGGCGTTATTACCGACCCTGGGCATGTCCTTCGGGGCGGCAGGCAGAGACGCGTTTGGTTTTGCGGATTCAAATGAGGGCGTCTCTATGGGGGCTTTGACGGGTTCGCCCGGCAGAGCAACTTTATTGGCAGGTGCTATGGGTGCGTTGAAGTTCGTCATGGTTTTGTAGGAATAAAACAGGTATCCACCCGCCCCGAACAGCGCAAGCCCTGCCGCTATCCCGATGAAAAGCAGGCGTCGTTTGCGAGCCAGGCGCTGGTGTTTACTTTTAGCAACAAACACCGCACGGGCAGCCTGTCTGGATGTCTCCGCAGATGCAATGGGAGCGGCAATACCGGGCACAACGGGAGACAGGGACTCTGGTTGCACTTCAGGAGCAGTCCTTGTTGATATAGGTACGGGTTTCTTGGCGGGCATTGCAGTAACCCGACCCGACTCGGTCCCTGAAGCACTCTTTTCTTCCAGATGGAGATCAAAGGAAGGAGAACTTTTCTCTTGGGTACTTTCCGTTATACCCTCTTGATGTTTCCAGAGATCGAGAGAGACGTTTGTTTCCTCCAGCTCCGTTTTTTTTGCTCGGCCTTCATTCTCGCTCGCAGTTTTCAGGGCCGCATCCCGGGACAGGTCCAGCTCAAGACCTGTGTTCTCATCTCCCTCCATGAGGGGGTTCGGCCTGGGCATTGACTGTTCGCTAGGGGGCGTTTCTCGGATAATTTGCTCTGGAGGATGGTCGATTCCGGTCGCCTTTTTTTTAACTTGTTCAGCCTTGCGTAAGGCCTCCATCAACAGACTCATTGCATCTCCGGGTCACGTAGCTGCAGATTCGATGAAGCGCTGGTAGGGATGAGCTGCGACGTGGGCAGGAACTTCTTGTACTGTTGCAGGTCGCCCTCCAGGCTAGCCTGATGGATCACCACGGGGCGAAGGAAGATAACCAGCTCGGTTTTATTTGCGGTATCGTCCTTGTAGCTGAACAGATCGCCCACGACAGGCAATCGGGAAAGCCCGGGGAGCCCAGCAGTGCTCTTGTCCAGGGTGTCCTGCATCAAACCGCCAAGTACTCCTATCTGGCCATTCGCCACCTTGAGGATCGATTCCACTTCCCGGACCTGAACCTCCGGCACAGGGTTGATTATCTTATTTTCTGCCAATGCTGGACTGGGATCATTTACATAACCAATGATCCGGGAAATAGTTGGTCGCACATTCAGCGTGACCTGCTCACTCTCACTGACTTGGGGCGTCACTGCCATCACAAACCCGATAGGGACGGTATGCACCGTGCTCGTGTAGGTGGCCGGAGTGCCTGGGCTGATAGAAGTAGCTGGAGTGCCTGCGGTGACTTCAATGGTAAAATATACCTTATTGTCGACCACCTTAAGCATCGCGGTCTGGTTGTTTAACACCATCACTTTGGGGCTGGATAAGACCTTGAGATTACCAAACTGCTCTAACATTTTGATGGTTGCTTTCAACTGTCCGGGTTCGGTACTCCTGTCAAGGGTCAAGGTGCTTACCGGTGAGTTTGCCAGATTGAGACCGGTCAGACTCTGGGTGAAACCGTAACTACCCCCGTCCTTACCAAGGGCACTCCAGTCGACCCCCATCTGATATTGGTTATTCAGCCGAACCTCGACCACTGTGGCCTCGATGAGCACCTGCTGCAACGCACGTTTCTGCAGCAGGTCAATAAATCGCTGTACAACCTCGTGTTGGCGGGTTGTGGCTCGTACCGAGATAAGGCCGCTTTCAGGATTACTGATAATGACATTTGATGCAGCAGAACCGGCTCCTGCTGCTTTGGTGTCGCCGGCAGGTCCGGTTCCTGGTTTTGTCGTGCTGTCGGTCTTGCCATCTTCGTTCAAAATACTGTGCAGATTGGCAACCAGGGTCGGCCAGAACGTGTTGTTGGATTCCTGGCTTAGTTTTGATGTAGAGTTGTTGCTGCCTCCAGCGCCGGTATCCCCACTGCCCTTGCCAACACCAGAAGCGCCTGTGGTGGAGATGGAAGTGGCTACGTTCACCTCACCCGTAGATTTACGGGCAATGTTGACATAATCGATACGGTAGGTCCGCAGAAAAGGGGCGTCTGGTTCAACAATGAGGTTGGGAGGGGCGAGATCCCAGCGGATATCAGCCTGCCTTGCTATCCGGGCCAGGATTTGCGGCAGGGTCTGATCAATGGCATTCAAGGTAATGTTGCCGTCTATCCCTGGATGAATGTCGATATTTAGAGAGGCATCACGCGCTAAGGCAAACAAGAGTTCACGCACCGGCACATCATTTACCACCACGGAATACACCTCGAGTTTCGCTTCCGGACGAGGGGGGGGAAGCAATGAGGGCGTTTGCACGACTTCCGGAATTGACTTTGGTGCCGGAGATTTATCAGGAGTGAGGTGTCGCCCGTCAGTCGGACGTTCAGGAAGATGGGTTCCACAACCGGCAACGATACAGACAAGAAGAAGAAAAAGAGCCTTCA
>CAITZN010000316.1 GCA_903896915.1 uncultured bacterium | reverse complement strand
TACCTTTCCGTCTTTTTCTACGAAGCGCCTTGACTCGCGTTTCAATACATCCTTCAGACCGTCGAAACTTCCAACATCCTTCCAGCCGTAATTTCCTTTTACGCAGTACACGTTATGCGCCTTTTCCATTATTGAATAGTCGAGCGATATGTCGGGAAATTTCGGATATGCTTTTGGAACCATTGGCTGCCTCCACATAAGCGACCCGCACCTCACTGCCTTTTTTGATGTCGCGCAGGGATTTTTCGACATCGCCCGGTGTTGAGCCATTAATGATCGTGAGTTTGTCTTCGTCAAACTTGACCACCTCGGCCACAGCATCCAGCTTGAGTTGAATCACCTGTGACTTCATCGAAACGTCATCGAAAAAGGCCCGCATCTGCCCATCCTCAGGCGCATGACAGACAGCACAGGATTTGACATCTTTTGCTTTCGCTGGCGGCGGCACTTGATCTGCGGCCAACGCTGATGATGCTATCATCAGCGAAGCTGCAGCCAGACCGGCAAGCATTTCTCTTGGTTTGCCCAACCTCATAATTTACTCCTCCTTTCCTAGTTTCCAGCCCTGATGATTCTGGCTTTTTGCAGTTTCTATGCACACAAGATAGCTCTGCTACCGGTGTGCTTAGTCAATGGATGCCGAAAATCCGTTCCGGAAAATGAGTGCGGATAATGACGTCCATTACTTAGTCAAAAGCAAAAGTCGTGCCACTCAGTTGAAGGCTGTGGAGCTGAGAAAAAACGATGTCGGGTGGGTCAGTCGTGGTTGATTAGGCCGTAGCGGTGCAAACGATTCCAGACAGTCACCCTGGAAACACCAAGTATCTTCGCAGCCATTGATTTATTGCCTCTTGACTGCGCCAAGGCCTGGAGCAGTTCTTGTTTTTTTTGTTCATCAGCGGCGATACTGGGTGGAAGCGAGGCAGTCGTCTGGGTAAGGTCAGGTGGCAGGTGGGGTGGTTCGATGTGTCCTTCGGTGCAGGTCACAAAGGCGTAAGCAAAGGCGCTTTTTAGTTCCCGTACGTTACCTGGCCAGGGGTAACGAACCAACGCCTGCATGGCCTCAGGAGAAATGCCGAGAATCTGTTTGTTGCTTTTTAATTGGAGATGGCGAAAGAAACTTTCAGCCAGCAGGGGGATGTCATCAGGTCGCTTTCGCAGAGGGGGCAGTTCGATGGGTAAGACATTGATGCGATAATACAAATCGCTGCGAAACAACCCTCTCTCTACTAATTCTTTGAGATTCCGGTTGGTGGCCGTGATGATCCGCACGTCGACTGGGATGGAGCGGTTGTCGCCGACCCGTTCGATGACCTTCTCCTCCAGGACCCGAAGCAGTTTGACCTGGATAGATTGAGGCAACTCACCGATTTCGTCGAGGAAAATATCACCACCGTGGGCTGCCTCAAAACGCCCCTGCCGGTTTTGATAAGCGCCGGTAAAGGCCCCTTTGACATGGCCGAAAAGCTCGCTTTCTAGCACCGATTCGTTGAGCGCGGCGCAGTTTACCTGAATATACGGCTGGTCCTTCCGGTTCGAATGGAGATGAATGGCCTTGGCTGCCAGTTCTTTGCCGGTACCGCTTTCCCCGAAAATGAAGGCAGGTGCGTCAGAGGCGGCAACATTGGCCAGGAGGTCGAAGGTGCGGCTCATGATCGCCGAAGTGCCGATCAGCCCGTAAAAGGTATCCTCGGCTCGCAGATCGTGGCGTAATGCCTCAATCTGGCTATCTTTTTCCATCAGCGCGGTGACATCCGCCCACGTCTCGACGGCACCAATGGTAACACCGCGTTCATCGCGCAATACCGAGGCGTTTTTCATAGCATGTACCAGGCTGCCGTCCTTTCTGGTTAAGTGACATTTCCGCATGGAGACCGTGCTGTCACGGAACAGCAAACACCAGTGTTGGTTGGTGGCATCGTAGATCCTTTCACAACTGCTGCACTTCAGGATGGAGCAGTTGCAGCCGAGGAGTTCGTCGCGTTCATAACCGGTCATTTCAGCGAAAGGGCGGTTCACCGAGACGATAATGCCGCCAGGGTCGACCATCATGACGCCATCATGAATGATGTCAATAACTGTTTCCCAATAACGGTTTAGTGTTTTGTCTTCCATGGAGTCGCTCTTATCGTATAATTGTTTAAACACATGTTTAAACAATTATACACTGGATGAACAGGGTGCAAGAAAAATGTCAGCCTTCAGTTATATTTTGGGGGCTGGATTGGCACAATCTTGTGGAGAAATGGTGCTTGAAAATTTAACAAGTTGTTCGGTTGCAAATCTATTGCCACGATTACTCATCATGTGGCTCAACCATGGGACAGAATATGGGCTAAAATTTTGTGTAGTCATGTATACATGAGCAACTTGTGTTGAATTGTTGATATTGCGAAATTATTTATAATTAGGCACCACTTGTTGCCATTTTGCCTTCTCTCTGTGAAAAATGCGAGCTAACTACCTACCCATCTGAAACTATTGACGTTTCCAATATTCTTGCGTACATTCAAACCGGTTTGCTCACTGTGTCAATTCGAATTTTAGCAAGTCTCGTTAGGTGTTTGATGCACTTTTAGCCTATCGCTGTTGTGATCTTATGCTACAATACGAAAAGTACCGACCGGTTAAGCCACATCCCATTCGCACCGTATCCGGGTCACCCTGCTGGTCGATGGCGCCCGAACACTGCACATAAGGAGATCGTGATGCTCACTCTGATTGAAAACGATATCACCACCCTGAAGGTTGATGCCATTGTCAATGCCGCCAACGAAACCCTGATGGGCGGTGGCGGGGTCGATGGCGCCATACATCGGGCAGCGGGTCCGGAGCTCCTCGAGGAATGCCGCAAGATCGGCGGCTGCAAAACCGGTCAGGCTGTGCTTACTAAGGGTTACAATCTACCGGCTAAATACGTTATCCACACCGTGGGGCCGGTCTGGCAGGACGGCAACCACAACGAGCCCGCCCTCTTGGCCAGTTGTTACCGCAAGTGCCTGGAACTGGCGGTACAGAACAATATCCAGTCTATCGCCTTCCCAGCCATTAGTTGTGGCGCTTTCGGCTTTCCCCTTGATGAGGCAGCGGATGTCGCCATAGATACCATTCAGTCCTTCCTCGACCGCAACGGCAAGCCCAAAGAGGTGTATATCGTCTGCTTTCAATCACGTGTAAAAATGGCCTTTACCCAGGTCATGCATGGGTTGGATTGACATCGACCGTCTGGTCAAAATCTTTTTTACTCTAGATACCGTTCGCTGATTTTGCACCCATGCCCGCCCTGCAACCACCTGTTCAAGACCTTTTCACCTACGGCTCACTGATGTGCGAGGACATCATGGCTGCTGTGGTGGGTGCACCGCTTGCCTGCACCCCGGCGATGCTACCTGGTTTTCGCCGTTTTCTTGTTAGCAACGAGCACTATCCTGGCGTGATTGCAGATGATGACGGAACAGTGCCTGGCATCGTTTATCACGCGATAACCCCGGAAGGCTGGTCGCGGCTTGACGCCTTTGAGGGCGAGTTCTATGACCGGAGCTTGGTGACAGTACGTTATGCGCACAACACTGAGTCTCAGGTGTATTGTTATGTTTTTCGGCCCGAATTTCATCATCTGTTGACCACGATTGAATGGGATCACGCTGCCTTCCTCCGGAGTGGCAAACAGATTTTTCAGAGCCGGTACTGCGGTTTCAAGACGCTGGACTGAGGGTAACGTCTTGGTATTGGTGAAACCGGTTCGGCTTTCCCCCCCCCTCCCTTTCTTCAAGGCAAGGAGTTGCCATGCGTATAGGCATTGATATCGGTGGCACCCACACCGATGGCATTCTCATTGACGGAACCCGGCTGGTCGCTGCTGCCAAAATTCCTACCAATCATGATCATCTGTTGGAATCGATCAGCCAGGTACTGCATTTGATTCTCGACGGACAGGATCCCGCCGGAGTTAGTGTCCTTAACCTGAGCACTACCCTGACTACGAACGCCATCATAACGGGCAAGACCGATCCTGTGGGCATGCTGGTGGCGGGGGGGCCAGGTATTGCCCTGGAAACCTACCGGATCGGTGACCATTTCCATCAGATTCCTGGCAGTCTCGATCATCTCGGTACGGAGACCGCACCTCTGGATGTCAACCAATTGGAAAGTGCTATTGCCGACTGCTGTGCTCTAGGGGTGAAGCGTTTTGCGGTCGCCGTCAAGTTCTCGCCGCGTAACCCTGTGCATGAGAACCTGATGCGGGATCAGTTAGGTGAACGGGCTGATTTCGTCTCCACCGGTCACCTGATTTCAGGCCAACTCAATTTCGGCAGGCGCATTCATACTGCCTACTATAATTCTGCAGTGTCGCGGACCTTCCGCTCCTTTACAACAGCCCTGACCGCCAGTCTCAGCGGCTTTGCCCTGCAGTGTGAGGTTAATATACTTAAGGCTGACGGCGGCACCATGCCGCTTGTTCGGGCCCAGGAAGCCCCGGTGCAGTCGATTTTTTCGGGTCCGGCAGCCTCGGTCATGGGTATCTTGGCCACCACTCCGGCATCCTCAGATATGCTCATGCTCGATATCGGCGGTACGACCTCGGATATTGCCCTTTTTGCCTCAGGCCAGCCTCTGCTTGAACGGGAGGGCATTGCCATCGACGGTCACCCAACCCTGGTCCGGGCTATCCATGTCGAATCCATCGGTATTGGCGGCGATTCATTGATCAGTATGGGGGCGAACGGTGTCCAGACCGGACCGCAACGGCTCGGCCCTTGTATGGCCACCGGCGGCCCGGCACCGACGTTGATGGATGCGCTCAATGTCCTCGGTTTGGCTGCTTTTGGTGAGGTGCAGCGTTCCATAGAGGGCATGGTGATTCTGGCGGCCAGTCATGGCTTGAGCGGGGTGCAGTTGGCCAGGGATGCGGTCGACACGGCTGTCAACGCCATCAGCACTAAGATCGAAAGCCTGATCGCTCATGTTAATTCGAAACCGGTCTATACTATTCATGAAATACTGGAAGATCGTGAAGTAACGCCAGAGAAAATTATTGTTATTGGTGGTCCAGCTGCTGTTTTCAAAGAACTGCTGCAGGTCCGACTGGGTATAGAGGTGGTGATCCCACCGTTCCACGGAGTTGCCAACGCCATCGGCGCGGCCCTGACCCGTTCCACCAGCCACCTGACCCTGACTGCCGATACCACCAAAGGCAAACTTTCTGTGCCGATGCTTGGCGTTTTCCGTTCCATCCCACGAGGTTTCAATCTCGACACTGCCATCGAAGAGAGCAAGAACTTGCTTCAGGGTGACCTGGCTCAGGCGGGAATCAGCATCTCGGCAGATGAGATTCAGATCACCCAGGCGGATTCTTTCAACATGGTGGAGGGCTCCTACACCACCGGCAAGAATATCCGGGTGGTAGCCCAGGTTCAGCCTGCGGTCGTTGCCCGGTTGGATGCGAGTTCCGCTGAGGTCCTTATCTCCGGCAGGCCCTGAACAGCCCTGTCGCCACATTTATCGATCAACATCAGACGCAGAGGCCACGCTCCCATGCTGAAAGCCACCTCATCTCTTGGCGTTATCTTTTTTCCCGCCTACGATTGGGCGATCTCTCCCACCCATCCCGAACGGGAAGAGCGACTGCTCTACACCCAGGACCAATTCCGCGAGGAAGGGCTGTTCGACATTGAGGGTATCAGCGAACACCGCCCCCTGTTCGCCTCGGACCAGGATATCATGCGCGCCCATTTCTGCTTCCCTACGGTGGATGCCATCTGCACCGAATCGCACCGCATCTCAGCGGGCGGCGCTATCCAGGCGGCCCGACTGGTGCTGGAGCAGGAGACTCGGCGCGCTTTTGCTCTGGTTCGTCCACCCGGACATCATGCGATGAAGGTGGTGCACGGCAATCGGGGTTTTTGTAACATCAATATCGAGGCGGTGATGGTTGAGTGGATTCGCGAGCACTACGGCCGAAAACGCATCGCCATTGTCGACACCGACTGCCACCATGGCGATGGCACCCAGGATGTCTACTGGCATGACCCCGACGTATTGTTTATCTCGATGCATCAGGACGGCCGCACCCTGTATCCGGGTTCAGGCTTTCCGAACGAAAACGGTGGACCGAGGGCGCTGGGGCGAACCATCAACATTCCTCTGCCGCCGCGCACCGGGGATGAAGGCTATCTGTATGCCCTGGAAAACGTGGTCCTGCCAATTTTGGCTGATTTTAAACCGGATTTGGTGATCAACTCCGCCGGCCAGGACAACCATTACTCCGATCCGATCACCAATATGCAGTTTTCTGCCCAGGGATATGCCCGGCTCAATGAGTTGCTTAGACCCGATATCGCCGTACTTGAAGGCGGATACTCTATCAAGGGGGCGCTGCCGTATGTTAATCTTGGCATCTGCCTGGCCATGGCCGGCTGCGATTATTCAGGCGTACGCGAACCGGATTTCAACGCCATTGCGCTACGCGAGGAACCGGACACTCTGGACTACATCAAAGCATCCTGCGGGCAGCTTCTAGAGGGCTATTTTCATCCAGCCATGGGTGCTTTTGAGAAGCAAGGCGAATACTTTATTCGCGAGCGTAAAATTTTCTACGACACCGACGGCATCATGGAAAAACAAAGGGAGGAATTGACGGATTGCGACCAGTGCCGTGGCCTGCGCCTGATTAAAACCAGTAGCAGCCGCATTCTGCCTTGCCTGGGGGTCGAACTGCCCATCGATTGTTGCCCGGCATGCGAAAGGGAAGGTTACGAGCAGTTTAATCGGAAAAACGACGATTTTTTGGTGGCGCAACTGCTCGATCAGAAGAACAAGCAATACCGATACCGGCCGTCGCGATGAAAGATCGATGCCTCAGGGATTTCCCAAAGCGCTACACTCGATAGAAGCCATTATTGCAGCAACGGTATCAGGCGTATGATTTTGCTGGATTCACGCTTTCTGTTAATGCAAGAACAACGGTTTGAAATTGCAAACTTCCTTTAGATAGAGATTTTTAATGAAAAAACAGATCCATGAGATTTGCCGCACGGGCTTGACCACGGTGCACCCCTCGACCATCGTATCTAAAGCCATTGCTTGTATGCGGGAGAAGCGCACCAGTTACCTCCTTGTCCGTGATTCCGTGAGGTTGATAGGTATTTTTACCGAGAGGGATATTGTCCGCTGCATAGTGGAATCCGGGCTAAATTTTGTTCGTCATGAAATTGCACAGGTCATGCGGACGAGTGTTATTACCGTACACAAAGACGCCTATATTTTTGAGGCCTTTGACCTTGTGTTGCATAACCAGATACGACATCTGGTGGTTGTCGACGACCGGGCACAGCCGGTTGGCATGGTCACCATCGCCGATTTGATCGATAATTTGGGATATAAATATTTCATAAAGGTGCATGAAGTTTGGCAGATCATGAGCCCGACAACGATCACCATCACCCCCGGCAACACTGTTTTTGAAGCCGTAACCGTTATGGCAAAATTGTCTGTGAGTTTTCTGGTTGTTGTCGACCTTGGTAAGCCAGTCGGCGTGTTGACCGAGCAGGATGTCGCCCATCTGGCTGCAAATGAGATTGATCCGCAAACGGTCTCGGTTGCAGAGGTTATGAGTAGTCCGGTCATCACGGTGAAAAAAGATATACCGTTGGCAATGGCTGCCCTGCACATGCATCAAAACCAAATTCGTCGTCTGGTGGTTTTGGATGAAGACGACAACCTTTGCGGCGTCATCACCGAATCAAATTTCGTCAAGGCAATGGAAAGCAAGTATG